>NZ_JBHXFA010000185.1:0-12098 GCF_042724175.1 Streptomyces sp. NPDC127084 | reverse complement strand
CGCGCTCGCGCCAACCCCCCGCGCCGTGCGTCCGCCGGGCGGGGGGCGGGGGCACCCCCCCCGCGGCGGGGGCGGCGCCGGGGGGCGGGCACCCCCGCCCCCCGGTAGGGGAGAAGAACACTGGCTCGCGGTGGGGGGACCCGCGGCGCGAGCGGGATGGGGACAGTAGATGACACGATGCCGACTCTGCGGCTCGGCGGCGCTGGCGAGCGTCGTCGATCTCGGGGCGACCCCGCCGTGTGAGAGCTTTCTCGCCGCGGAACAACTGGACCTGCCGGAGCCGGCGTACCCGCTGCACCTGCGGGTCTGCACCGACTGCTGGCTCGCGCAGATCCCTCCGCTGATCACGCCGGAGGAGACGTTCAGCGAGTATGCGTACTTCTCCTCCTACTCGACCTCCTGGGTGGAGCACGCGCGCACCTTCGTCGCCGGCGCCGTACAGCGCTTGGGCCTCGGCAGCGACTCCTTCGTGGTCGAGGTCGCGAGCAACGACGGGTATCTGCTGAGGCACATGGTGGACCGCGGGATCCGCTGCCTCGGCATCGAGCCCTCCGTGAACGTCGGCGCTGCGGCACGTGACGCGGGTGTGCCCACGCTCACGGAGTTCCTGGACCCGGCCATCGGCGCGGACGTACGCGCCGAGCACGGTCCGGCGGACCTGGTCGTGGCCAACAACGTGTACGCGCACATCCCCGACGTGGTCGGGTTCACCCAGGGGCTGCGCGGCCTGGTCGCCGACAACGGCTGGGTCTCCATCGAGGTGCAGCACCTGCTGACCCTGATCGAGGAGAACCAGTACGACACGATCTACCACGAGCACTTCCAGTACTACACGGTCGCGTCCGCGACCCGGGCGCTGGCGAGCGGCGGACTCACGCTCGTGGACGTCGAGCTGCTGCCCACGCACGGCGGCTCCATCCGGCTGTGGGCCCGGCCGACCGAGACGGCCGGCGAGCCGACCCGCCGGGTGGCCGAGGTGCTGGACCGGGAGAAGGCAGCCGGTCTGCGAGAGCTGTCCGGGTACGCCCAGTTCTCCGCCCGGGTGGCCAAGGTGCGCCGGGACCTGCTGCGGTTCCTCATCGAGGCGGCCGAGCGCGGCGAGACGGTCGTCGGCTACGGCGCCCCGGGGAAGGGCAACACCCTGCTCAACCACTGTGGCATCCGGCCCGACCTGCTCCCGTACACGGTCGACCGCAACCCCTACAAGCACGGCAGGTTCACCCCGGGTACCCGCATCCCGGTCCTGCCGCCCGAGCGGATAGCCGCCGACAGACCGGACTACGTCCTCGTCCTCCCGTGGAACCTGCGGGACGAGCTGGTCGAGCAGCTCTCCTACGTGCACGCCTGGGGCGGCCGGCTGGTCTTTCCCATACCGGAACTGAGCATTGTCGAGGTCAAGGCATGAAGGTCGTACTGTTCTGCGGCGGTTACGGGATGCGGATGCGCAGCGGCGCCTCCGACGACGTGCCCAAGCCGATGGCGATGGTCGGCCCGCGCCCGCTGATCTGGCATGTCATGCGCTACTACGCGTACTTCGGGCACACGGAGTTCATCCTGTGTCTCGGGTACGGGGCCCACCACATCAAGGACTTCTTCCTCAACTACGAGGAGACCACGTCCAACGACTTCGTGCTGCGGGACGGGCGGACCGAGCTGCTGTCCACCGACATCTCCTCCTGGACGATCACGTTCGTGCAGACCGGCATCGAGTCCCCGATCGGGGAGCGGCTGCGCCGGGTGCGGCACCACCTGGACGGCGACGAGATGTTCCTCGCCAACTACGCCGACGTACTCACCGATGCCCCGCTGCCGGAGATGATCGACCGTTTCGCCCGGCGCGACGCCGGTGCGTCGATGATGGTGGTGCCGCCGCAGTCCTCGTTCCACTGCGTGGAGCTGGGTGAGGACGGCCTGGTGGGGGGTATCACCGCGGTGAGTGACATGCCGCTGTGGGAGAACGGCGGCTACTTCGTGCTCCGCCAGGAGGTCTTCGACCACATTCCGGAGAACGGGGACCTGGTCGCCGACGGATGCGCCCAACTGGCCAAGCGCGGACGGCTGGTGGCGCACCAGCACCGCGGCTTCTGGAAGCCGACGGACACCGTGAAGGAGCGGGCCGCGCTCGACGACGCCTATGCCCGGGGCGACCGTCCGTGGGCCGTGTGGGAACGGGACGGCGCGGCGGCGAACGCGACCGGCGGCAGGCACGGCTTCGGAGTGAGGGCGTGATCCGGCTCGGGGCCGGGCGCCTGGACCGGCTCGTCGCGGTGGGCGCGCACTGCGACGACATCGCCATCGGCGCTGGCGGCACGCTGCTGACGCTGTGCCTGGCGCGGCCGGGCGTACGCGTCGACGCGCTGGTGCTCTCCGGCGGTGGCGGCGAGCGGGAGCAGGAGGAGCGGGCCGCGCTCGCCGCCTTCTGCCCGGATGCCGACCTGCGGCTGACCGTGCTCAAGCTGCCGGACGGACGGCTGCCGGCGTACTGGGACGAGGCCAAGGCCGCGGTCGAGGAGCTGCGCGAGCGGACCGAGCCGGAGCTGGTGCTGGCTCCGCGTACCGATGACGCGCACCAGGACCACCGCGGTCTGGCGAAGCTGATGACCACCGCGTTCCGCGACCATCTCGTGCTCGGCTACGAGATCGTCAAGTGGGACGGCGATCTCGGCCGTCCGGTGGCGTACCAGCCGCTGTCGACGGAGATCGCCGAACGGAAGGTGCGGCTGCTGCAGGAGCACTACCCCTCGCAGCGGCACCGGCCCTGGTACGACCGGGAGGCCTTCCTCGGGCTGGCCCGGATCCGCGGCATCGAAAGCCACGCCCGCTACGCCGAGGCGTTCGCCGTCACCAAACTCACTCTCGACCTGGGGGAATGAACCTTGCGCGTACTGCTGACCGGACACCAGGGCTACCTGGGGACCGTGATGGCCCCCGTACTCGCCGCCGCCGGGCACGAGGTCGTCGGGCTTGACGCCGGACTGTTCGCCGACTGCGTGCTGGGCCCGCAGCCCTCGGACCCTCCCCCAGTCGGCGCCGGCGCGCCTGTGGGCGGTGCCCCCACGGGGCACCGGGTAGACCTGCGCGACGTCACGGCCGAACACGTGGCCGGGGTGGACGCCGTGATCCACCTGGCCGCGCTGTCCAACGACCCGCTGGGAGCGCTGGCGCCGGAGCTCACCTACGACATCAACCACCACGCGTCCGTGCGGCTGGCCCGGCTGGCCCGCGACGCGGGAGTGCGGCGCTTCCTGTACGCGTCGACCTGCTCGGTCTACGGCGCCGCCGGCGGTGACGACCTGGTGGCCGAGGACGCCCCGCTGCGCCCGGTGACGCCGTACGCGGAGTCCAAGGTGCGGGTGGAGGACGACCTGCACGCGCTGTCCGACAGCGACTTCAGCCCGGTGTTCATGCGCAACGCCACCGCCTTCGGCTACTCACCACGGCTGCGCGCCGACATCGTGCTGAACAACCTGGTGGGCCACGCGCTGCTGTCCGGGGAGGTGCTGGTGCTCTCCGACGGCACCCCCTGGCGCCCGCTGGTGCACGCCGCCGACATCGCGCGGGCCTTCACGGCCGCGCTGGCCGCGCCACGGGAAGCGGTGCACGACCGGGCGTTCAACATCGGCAGCGAGACCAACAACGTCACGGTCGCCGAGATCGCCGAGCAGGTCGCCGACGCGGTACCCGGCTCGAAGGTGGTGATCACCGGGGAGACCGGTGCCGACCCGCGGTCGTACCGGGTGGACTTCTCCCGCTTCCGCGCCGCGATACCCGGCTTCGACTGCGAATGGACGGTGAAGCGGGGCGCGCTCGAACTCGCCGACGCCTACCGGGAACACGGCCTGACCCGGGAGGACTTCGAGCAGCGCTTCACCCGGCTTGCCGTGCTGCGCGCGGCGTGCGACACCGGCGCCGTGGACGACACCCTGCGGTGGCGCCGGTGACCACGGTCGGCGAAGAGATGTATGCGCTGGTGGAGCGGTTGTACCCGCTGTGCCGGAGCATCACCGGCGACGGTGTGCGCGCCACCCTGGAGATCGTCGGCGAGTACCTCCCGCTGCGGGTGCACGAGGTGCCGACCGGGACTCAGGTGCTCGACTGGACGGTGCCGCAGGAGTGGAACATCCGGGACGCGTACATCGCCGACTCCGCCGGCAACCGGGTCGTGGACTTCGCCGCGTCCAGCCTGCACGTACTCGGCTACAGCGTGCCGGTGTCGGCGACGATGCCGCTGGCCGAGCTGCGCGGACATCTGCACACCCTGCCGGACCACCCGGCCTGGGTGCCGTACCGCACCAGCTACTACAAGCCGGAATGGGGGTTCTGCCTGGCCCAGGAGACCCTGGACGCGCTGCCGGACGGCGAGTACGAGGTGCGCATCGACTCCACACTCGCCGATGGTCACCTCACGTACGCCGAGCACGTCGTCCCCGGGCAGGTCGCCGACGAAGTGATCGTCTCCTGCCACGTCTGCCACCCGTCGCTGGCCAACGACAACCTGGCCGGCATCGCGGTGGCGACGTTCCTGGCCAGGGCGCTGGCGGAGCATACGCCGTGGTACACGTACCGGTTCCTGTTCGCGCCCGGCACCATCGGGGCGATCACCTGGCTGGCCCGCAACGCGGAGCGGGTGAATGGGGTATCTCCTGCTCCCGGAGCTCCTCCCGGCCGAACTCCGGAGGAGGCACCGGGAGCTCGGGGAAGGGTCAAGCACGGGCTGGTGCTGGCCTGCGCCGGCGATGCGGGCAGGTTGACGTACAAGCAGAGCAGGCGCGGCGACGCGGAGATCGACCGGGTGATGCGGCATGTGCTGCTCGCCTCCGAACGTCCCCACCATGTAGCCGAGTTCACTCCGTACGGCTACGACGAGCGGCAGTTCTGCTCGCCGGGGTTCGATCTCGGCGTGGGCTCGCTCAGCCGGACCCCGTACGCCGGCTACCCCGAGTACCACACCTCGGCGGACAACCTGGACTTCGTCTCCGCGGAGGCGATGGCGGACACTCTCGCCCTGTGCCGCGAGGCCTTTGCCGTCCTCGACCGCAACCGGCGGTATGTCAACCTCAGCCCCTACGGCGAACCGCAGTTGGGCCGACGTGGGTTGTACGACTCGCTCGGTGGCCGCAGCGACGCGAAGCAGGCCCAGATGGCCATGCTCTGGGTGCTCAGCCTCTCCGACGGCGAGCACAGTCTGCTGGACGTCGCCGAGCGGTCAGGGCTGCCGTTCGACACCGTCGCAGCCGCGGCAGGCGCCCTGCACGGCGCCGGGCTGATCAAGGCGTGACGCCGATGGCCACCGAGGGGGAGCAGGGGGCGGCGGCCGCTGCGGCCGCCGAGCAGACCGCGACGGAGTCGTCGGCCACGGCCGAGAAAACCGCGACGGCATCGTCGGCTACGGCCGAACCACCCGCCACGGCAACGGCAACGGCAACGGCAACGGCAACGGCCGGACCGTACGAAACCGCGCCGACGGCTGACGCCGAACAAGTCGCCGCGGAAACGGCGGCTCCGAACGGGCAGACCGCGACCGCGACGGCAGCCCCGACCGGAGACGCTCGGCGGGCCGGAAGGCGGGCCGTAGTCGGTCGGCTGTCCTGGGGACTGGCCGACCAGGCGGCCTCCAGCATGACCAACTTCGCGGTGGGGATCTACGTGGCACGCTCGCTCGGGCTGGCCGCGTTCGGCGTGTTCAGCCTGGCCTGGGTGACCTACGGCGTGGTGCTCAGTGTCTCCCGAGGGCTGGCCACCGACCCGCTCGTGGTGCGTTTCAGCGGCGTGCCGGACGCATCCTGGCGCGGGGCGGTGGCCCGGTCGTCGGGTACCGCGCTCGGCATCGGTGCCGCCGTCGGCGCGGTGTGCCTGGTCATCGGACCGGCTCTCGGCGGCAGTGTGGGGCCGGCGTTCGCCTGCCTCGGCGTCATACTGCCGGGGCTGCTGCTTCAGGACGCCTGGCGGTACTCGTTCTTCGCCGCCGGCACCGGGCGGAAGGCGTTCGTCAACGACGTCGTCTGGGGCCTCGCCCTCGTCCCGGCCATGGTGGTGGCGGCCCGTGTGGGCAGCGTGGCCGCCTTCGTGCTCGCCTGGGGCGTGTCCGCCGCGGTGGCCGCGGTGTACGGCTGTATCCAGTCCGGGGTCCTGCCCCACCTGGGCGGTGCGCGCGAGTGGGTTCGCGAGCACCGCGACCTCGGCTACCGGTACCTGGTCGAGAACACCTGCGTCAGCGGTGCGAGCCAGCTACGGGCGTACGGACTCGGCGCGATCGTCGGCGTGAGCGCGGTGGGTGTGGTCCGGGGCGCCGAGCTGCTGCTCGGCCCGTTCCTCGCCGTGCTGATGGGGCTTTCGCTGGTCACTGTCGCGGAGGCGGCCCGGATGCTGAGGCGGGCCCCGCACCGGCTTTCCGCGTTCTGCCTCGTGCTGGGCGGCGCGCAGGCCGCCGCCGCACTGTTCTGGGGCGCGGCGCTGCTGCTGGTGCCGGACCGGTTCGGCGAGCTCGTACTCGGCGGCGTCTGGCACTCCGCCTCGGAACTCATCGTGCCGGCCACGCTCGGCGTCGCAGGCGCCGGACTCGGTACCGGCGCGGCGGCCGGGCTGCGCGCGCTCGGCGCGGCCCGGCGCAGCCTGCGCTGCCAACTGCTCGCCTCCGCCTGCTATGTCGGC
Organism: Streptomyces sp. NPDC127084; assembly: GCF_042724175.1. NCBI lineage: Bacteria > Bacillati > Actinomycetota > Actinomycetes > Kitasatosporales > Streptomycetaceae > Streptomyces > Streptomyces sp. NPDC127084. The sequence continues at coordinate 5,447 of NZ_JBHXFA010000185.1, read as the reverse complement.
GGTGGGCTCGGCGGGGCGGCCGTGGCAGGCACGGTCGGCTCGGCCTGGGGCGTCGCCGCCGCGACCCTCTGCGGCTCGGCCGTGTGGTGGCTGCACCTGCGGTCCGCCGTGCGCGAGCACCAGCGCAATCCCATCCCCGAAGTGAGGACCTCATGACCGCCCAACCCAGGCTGAGCATCGGCCTGCCCGTGTACAACGGCGAGGAGTACCTCGCCGAGGCCCTCGACGCCCTGCTCGGCCAGACCTACGAGGACTTCGAGCTGGTCATCTCCGACAACGCCTCGACCGACGGGACCCGGGACATCTGCCGCGAGTATGCCGGGAAGGACTCGCGCATCCGGTACATCCGGCTGCCCCGGAACATCGGCGCCGCGCCGAACCACAACTACGTGTTCACCGAGTGCCGCGGCGAGCTTTTCAAGTGGGCCTCGCATGACGACCTGTACGCCCGGGACCTGCTGCGGCGCTGCGTTCAGGCGCTGGACGAGCGGCCGGACCTGGTCCTCGCACACTCCGGCCAGGCGGTCATCGACGGCAGCGGTCAGGTGAAGGTCCCCTACGACTACGGGCTCGCCACCGACTCGCCTCGCGCCCCGGAGCGCTTCCGCAGTCTGCTGTTCGAGCCCGGCGGCGACGACTTCTACGGGGTGATGCGGGCGGATGTGCTGCGCCGGGTGAAGCCGCACGACAGCTACCACCACGCGGACCGCACGTTCGTCGCCGAGATCACCCTGCACGGGCCCTTCCACCAGGTGCCGGAGCTGCTGTACTTCCGCCGCGACCACCCCACCCGCGCCGAGCGGGCGAACCCTTCCAAGCGCTCCAGGTGCGTCAACCTGGACCCGCGCCGGGCAGGACCGCTGCACCCGACGCCCCGGCTGCTCGCCGAGTACGTCTGGGGCTTCGTCGCGGCGATCCGGCGGGCGCCGCTGTCCCCGGCCGACCGGCGGGCGTGCTACCGCCACCTGGCCGCGTGGATGACCAGCCGGGTCCGGCCGGGCGCCGGCGAGCGGGTCGAGGACCGGGCACCGGTCGACCCGGCCCGGCTCGCCGTCTCCGTCGACGCTCTCGTCGCCGGCCGTGAGGGGAGGCAGGCTTGACCTCCGCGGACAGGGCCCCAGTTCGGGTCGGGGTGTTCGGCCTGCTCGGCTCCGGCAACCTCGGCAACGACGGGTCACTCGAGGCCGTGCTCGGGTACCTGCGCGCCGAGCACCCGGAGGCGGTCGTGGACGCGCTGTGCGGCGGACCCGAGGTCGTCGCGGCCCGGTACCGGATCCCCGCGACACGGCTGCACTGGTACCGCGGGGAGTACCGGACCGCGTCGCGTGCGGGCGCGATCGCGGCGAAGGGCCTGGGCAAACTCGTCGACGCCGTCCGCACCGCCGCCTGGGTGCGCCGGCACGACGTGGTGATCGTGCCGGGCATGGGCGTCCTGGAGGCCACGCTGCCGCTGCGGCCGTGGGGGTTCCCGTACTCGCTGTTCCTGCTCTGTGCGACCGGCCGGCTGCTGCGCACCCGGGTCGCGCTGGTCAGCGTCGGCGCCGCCGCGATCCGCGACCGGCCGACCCGGGCTCTGGTGCGCTGGTCGGCGCGGCTGGCCGCGTACCGTTCGTACCGGGACGCCCAATCCCGCGACGCGATGCGGGAGATGGGAGTGGACACCGCGCGCGACGAGGTCTACCCGGACCTCGCCTTCGCCCTGCCGACGCTGCCGACGAGCGCGTCGCCCTCGGCCCTTCCCGGCCCGGTCTGCGTCGGCGTCATGGACTTCCACGGCGGTAACGACGACCGCGCCAGGGCGGAGGAGATCCACCGGCGCTACCTCGACGGGACGACCCGCTTCGTCCGCGCGCTGGTCGAGGACGGCAGGCCGGTCCGGCTGCTCACCGGCGACGAGTGCGACGCACCGGTGGTCGCCGCGATCCTCGACGCGGTGGACTCGCCACTGGCCACCGCGACCGAGGCGGCGTCGCTGGCCGATCTGACGCAGGAGATGGCGGCGGCCGACAGCGTGGTGGCGACCCGGTACCACAATCTGATCTGCGCGCTGAAGACCGGCACGCCGACACTCGCGCTCAGCTATGCGGCGAAGAGCGACGCGCTCATGGCTCGGATGGGTCTTGCCGCGTACTGCCATCCGGCTCGCGAGGTCGACGCCGACCGGCTGCTCGAACAGTTCCGGGCGCTGGAGCGGAGATCGGCAGAACTGCGGCGGACCCTCGCCGAGCGGAATCTGGTAGCGGCCCGGCAACTGGAGCACCAGTTCGCCGCCTTGACCGCATCCTTGTTCCCGGCGACCGGTCACGACCACGCACACACCCGAGCCCAAGTCCAAGCCGATGCGGATGCCTTGCGGGAGACTCCTTGAAAGCGATCGAAGTCCCGGCGATCGCCGGCGCATACCTGTTCGAACCGACGCCGTACGCCGACGAGCGCGGCTTCTTCTGCCGCACCTTCGACGCCGACGTGGTCCGCTCGGTGGGCCTCGACCCGGAAGCCTTCGTCCAGGACAGCCTGTCCCGCTCGGCCCGGGGGGTGCTGCGCGGCCTGCACCTGCGCTCCGGCGCCGGTGAGGCCAAGCTGGTCCGCTGCTCGTACGGGAGGATCTTCGACGTCGTCGTGGACCTGCGGACGGACTCGCCGACCTACCGAAACGTGGGCTTCTTCGAGCTGTCGGGCGAGACGCAGGTGACCCTTTACATCCCGGCGGGGTGCGCGCACGGCTTCCAGACGCTGACCGAAACCGCCGACACCTCGTACCGGATCGACCGCCCGCACGATCCGGCCGAGGACGTGACGATCGCCTTCGACGATCCGGAGCTCGCGATTCCCTGGCCGCTGCCGGTCACATCGATGTCCCAGCGGGACCGGGAGGCACCGAGCCTCGCCGAGGCCCTGAAGCGATAAGGAAAGGTGAAGTCAGCGTGGACACCGAAGAGTTCCTCCTGCCCCGGTCGCGGATGGCGAACGAGCGGCTGCACGCGATGGTCCCCGGGGGCGCGCACACCTACGCCAAGGGCGACGACCAGTACCCCGAGAACCTGGCCCCGGTCATCAGCCACGGCCGCGGTGCCCATGTGTGGGACATAGACGGCAACCGCTACATCGAGTACGGCTCCGGCCTGCGGTCGGTCAGCCTCGGCCATGCCCACCCACGCGTGATCGAGGCGGTGCGGCGGGAACTCGACCGGGGCAGCAACTTCGTCCGGCCGTCCATCGTGGAGGTCGAGGCAGCGGAGCGCTTCCTGGCCACGGTGCCGACCGCCGAGATGGTGAAGTTCGCGAAGAACGGCTCCGACGCCACCACCGCCGCGGTGCGCCTCGCCCGCGCCGCCACCGGGCGTCCGCGGGTGGCCATCTGCGCCGACCATCCGTTCTTCTCCGTGGACGACTGGTTCATCGGCACCACGCCGATGTCCGCCGGTGTTCCGGCGGCCACGGAGGCGCTCACCGTGGCCTTCCCCTACGGGGACCTGGCCGCCACGGAGGAGCTGCTCACCCGGTACCAGGACGAGGTCGCCTGCCTGATCCTCGAACCCGCCACCCACACCGAGCCGCCGCCCGGTTACCTCGCCGGCCTGCGCGAGCTGGCCGACCGGCACGGCTGCGTACTGATCTTCGATGAGATGATCACCGGCTTCCGCTGGTCCGAGGCGGGCGCCCAGGGTCTGTTCGGTGTCGTCCCCGACCTCTCCACGTTCGGCAAGGCGCTGGGCAACGGATTCGCCGTCTCCGCGCTGGCCGGGCGCCGCGAGCTGATGGAGCGGGGCGGGCTGCGCCACTCCGGTGACCGGGTGTTCCTGCTGTCCACCACGCACGGTGCGGAGACGCACTCCCTGGCAGCCGCGATGGCCGTGCTCACCACCTACGTCGAAGAGGGTGTCACCGCGCGGCTGCACGCTCTCGGCGAGCGGTTGGCCGCCGGTGTCCGCGACGCAGCGGCGGGCATGGGCGTCGGCGATCACATCGTCGTCCGGGGCCGGGCCAGCAACCTGGTCTTCGCCACCCTCGACGAGAACCGGCAGCCGTCGCAGCGGTACCGCACCCTCTTCCTGCGCCGGCTGCTCGCGGGCGGAGTGCTGGCTCCGTCGTTCGTGGTGAGCAGCGCGCTCAGCGAGGCCGACATCGATCACACCGTCGATGTGGTGGCCCAGGCATGTGCGGTGTACCGGAAGGCACTGGACGCCGCTGATCCCACCCCCTGGACGGCCGGACGACCGGTGAAGCCCGTATTCCGCCGCCTGGCGTGAAGTGGGGTGTCGGGAAACAGGATGACGTGACGTCAGCGAAGCTCGCGCGGACCGGCGTCAGCCACGCGGTCGACCAGCCACGCGGTCGCCGGTATCACCGCCAGGGCGGTGCACCAGCCGCCGAGGACGTCGGTCGGGTAGTGCGCGCCCAGGGCGACCTGCGCCCAGCCCATGGCGGCGCCGGCGACCAGCGCCGCGGCGAGTACGAGGGTCGTGCCGGCCGTCCTGCCGAGGCCGAGCCGGCCGGTCGCGAGCAGCGCCCCCACGAGGGCGAGCGCGGTGACGAAGGCGGTGTGCCCGCTCGGGTAGGACAGGTGCCCGTCGTGGATGGTGCGTCCCACCAGGGGTTTGAGCAGCGTCGTTGTCCCCACGGTCAGCCCGGCACCGGCAACGACGAGCACCGCCGCGCGAGGACGCCGAAGCAGGAGGCAGCCCGCCACGGCGGCCACGACCAGCGTCGCCGCTCCCCCGGGCTCCCCCAGGAAGTCCGTGGCCAGGGCGACGTACCGCCACGACGGCCCCACACCGCCCACCGCCGCCAGGATCCGCGCGTCCACCTTGCCGGGCTCGCTGTCCCCGGCATAGAGGATCCCGAGCACAACGACCGCCAGTGCGGCGAGGACCGCGATCAGGCCGAGCCACCCGCGCAACAACGGGGGCAGCGCGGGTACCGGTCGGCCGGTCACACGCCCACCGCGCCCGGTCGGGCCGCGCTCTTCATCCGACCGGTGGGCAGCCATGAACCAACGTGCCCGCCGGCTTCTGCTGCTGACCCCAATGCCCCACCAACAAGCCCCCGTCGTATCTGACTTGGCCCGCACGGACAGCCTCTGCCCGCCACCCTAACCAACAACGCGGTCGCCGCACACCGCCGTCGGAAAGTCAGCCCTGCGATCTGCCGGTGCACGTTGCGGGCACCGCTCGGCGCTGCCGATCGGTCGAAGAAGCCGCTGAGTCAGGAACCCGGCCCACCACCGACCCGCAGTCGCGCGACACACCCAAAGCCACAAACCCAAGCCACAGCTTGGGTTTGGCTAGGAGTGCATAGGATTGACTGGGGCTGGCGCCACTCGCGATGATCAACACAGGACCCAGGGCGGCTATCTGTCCGTGCGGTTGTGCCCGGGGGCGGCGCCCCGGCCGCGCCCCCGCCGGGGGCCCCCACGCCCTGTGTGGTGAGCGCCCCCGGCGGGTCTC
>NZ_JBHXFA010000184.1:9629-12107 GCF_042724175.1 Streptomyces sp. NPDC127084 | reverse complement strand
GCGTGCGGGTCCACCGGGCTCCGGCTTGTCGCGCTCCGGTCCGCCGCGCTCCGGCGTAGCGGGGTCCGGCCCGGGGCGCCCCCGGCGGGGGGGGGGCGCCTCCCACCACCACCGGATCAGCCGACGCGTTCGATACGTGCCTTGCGGATCAGGAACTTGCCGGGCTCGCGGACCTGCTCGAAGGCCGCGTTGTTGAGCAGCGCGCAGCTTCCGGAGGCGGAGGTGACCTCGACGGTGGTGGACTTGTTGTTGTCGAGGTTGGTGACCTTGAGCTTGGTGCCGACCGGGAAGGTGCCGCTGGAGGCCGCGGGGGCGCCGGCCTCACCGGAGAGGGTCACGGTCGAGCCCTGGCAGACGACCTCACCGACGGCGCCGCCGTTCTGGTCGCCGCCGTTCTGATTGCCACCGGCCTGGTTGCCGCCGTTGCCCGCGCCTTGGTTCCCGGCGCCCTGGTTGCCGCCCGCCCCCGCGCCCGCCCCCGCGCCCGCGCCTACGCGCTCGACGCGCACCTGCCGGATCACGTTCTTGCCGGGCTCGCGCACCTGCTCGAAGGCCGCCGCGTTCAGCAGGGCGCAGCTTCCGGACGTGGAGGTGATCTCCACCGTGGTGGTCTTGTTGTTGGCCAGGTTGGTGACCTTGATCTTGGTGCCGATCGGCAGTTCGCCGCTGGAAGCCGCGGGAGCGCCGGCGTCATTGGAGAAGGTGAGGTTCTGCCCGGCGCAGACCACCTCGCCGTTCCCGCCGCCCGCCGCCTGGCCCTGACCGGCGGCCGGGGGCTGGGCCGGAACGGCGGCTGACTGGTCTGAGCCGCCGGAGCCCTCGGCGCATCCCGCCGCCTTCTGCTGGACCTTGATCTGCTTGATCACCGCTTCCCGGTTGGCGATCCGTGCCGCCGACTGCGCGTCGGGGGTGGCCCGCTGACCGGCGATGAAGTTCTCGTTGTTGCGGACGGCCTGAGCGAGTCCGCCACAGGCCGCGGACGCGTTGCCCGTTCCCGCGTTGCTTGTGCCCGTCATGACGATGGCGGTGCCGCCGACCAGCGCCGCAGCGCCGATGAGCAGGGTGATCTTCTTCTTACCGCTGAGGGTCTTCTTGCGCGACACGTGAGAGCTCCTGTTCCCGGCCGTGGACGGCGACCGGATCCGATCCGTGTTGCCGCTACGTACGGGTAGGGCGCGCGGCGCCGCTCAACGAAACAGACGTAACTTCCTTAACTGGGACTTAAGTTTTCGCAGGCAGCGCGGACGCAGCTGATGGATCATGAACGGATGAGCCCACGAACGATCACCGCGGACGCATCGGGCACCTGGGCCCTCGGGGACCTCAAGGTCAACCGGATCGGCTTCGGCACGATGCGCCTGCCTCAGCACGGCAAGGCCCTCATACCCGACGCCGTCCCCGGCGACCGCGACCAGGCGATCGCGGTGCTGCGCCGCGCGGTGGAGCTCGGGGTGAACCACATCGACACCGCGGCGTTCTACTTCTCGCCGCTGCGTTCCGCCAATGAACTGATCAACCGGGCCCTGGCCCCGTACTCGGACGACCTCGTCATCGCCACCAAGGTCGGACCGCACCGGGACATGAGCGGGGAGTGGACCGAGCATGCCCGGACGGCACGGGAACTGCGCGGACAGGTCGAGGAGAACCTGCGCCAGCTCGGCCGTGACCACCTCGACCTCGTCAACCTGCGGATCGTCGGCGCGGACTCCATCGCCGACCGTTTCGGCGCACTCGCCGAGCTGCGCGAAGCGGGGCTCATCCGCCAGCTCGGCGTCTCCAACGTCAACGCCGAACAGCTCGCCGAGGCCCAGTCGATCGCACCCGTCGTCTGCGTGCAGAACGCCTACGGAATCGGGCTGCGGCCCGAGCACGACGCGCTCGTCCGCAGCTGCGGCGAGCAGGGTGTGGCGTTCGTGCCGTTCTACTCCGTCGCCGGTTCCGGGGGCCAGGAGGGAGTGACCTCCCCCGAGCACGACGTGGTGCTCGCCGTGGCGCGGGCCCACGGGGTGAGCGCGGCCCAGATCCGGCTGGCCTGGACCCTCCACCGCGGCCCGCACATGCTGGCCATCCCCGGTACGAGCGACCTGGGGCACCTGGAAGCGAACATCGCCGCCGGAACCCTGTGCCTCAGCGACGACGAGCTCGCCTCCCTGGACGCCGCGCACCGCGCGTCAGCCGGGGCGTAAGGAGCCCGGGCGCCCGCGTCCTCCCGGTCGGTCGCGGTCTTCAGCCGCGCCCGAGCGCGTCCCGTACCGCCTCGTCCGTACGCCCCACCACGGCCGTACCGTCGTCGGCGGTGATGATCGGACGCTGGATCAGCTTCGGATGCTCGGCGAGCGCCGCGATCCACCGGCCGCGCGAGGACTCCTCGCGCGGGGCCGCCCCCACCCCCCCGTGGATAGGGGGCACCCACCGGGGGGGGGGGGTGGTCCCCGCGGGCCAACCCCGCCCCGGGGGCGCCCCCGCGGGGTACGGCCG
>NZ_JBHXFA010000184.1:0-9619 GCF_042724175.1 Streptomyces sp. NPDC127084 | reverse complement strand
GCGGACCCGCCGGGGGGGGGTTTTTCGGCCGGCTTTAACTGTTTGGTTTGGGGGCCTGCCGCGGCCAACCCCGGCCCGCGGGCGGACCCCTCCGGCCGCCAGTCCCTCACCCCGAGTTCCTTCGCGATCACCTCCTGGGTGCGGGTGATGTCCCAGGGCTCAAGCCCGAGCCGGTCGAGCACCGCGCGGATCTCGTCCGGGGACGGCACATCCTCCAGATAGCGGCGCACGGTGTACGAGGCGCCCTCCTCGTCCAGCAGATGAAGCGCGCTGCGGCACTTGGAACACGCGGGGTTGATCCAGATCTCCATACCGCCACGGTACCCCCTCACGTCCCACCGGCCAGCCCCGTAAACCCCCTCTGGCCAGGGGCGATTGTCAGTGCCCGGCGGTAAAATCGAACTAGTTCGTGAGGGTCCAACCACCATGCCAGGAGGTCGCCGATGGCCGTTGCCGCAATCACGACGACACCGAAGCGGAAGTCCAGTCCAAAGCCCCCGTCCAAGCTGAAGAAGCAGCCGCTGCCGGCCGGGCAGCCGCGTGAGTGGTACGAGTCCCACAGCCGCCGGCTCAAGGCGATGCGCCTTGCGATCGCCCTGCTCGACACGGGCGTCTACAACCCGGCGAACGCGAGCAACCGGCGGATACGCACCGTCGCCCAGCGCATCGGCATCCACCCGCCGTCCAACACCACATGCCGCATGGTGCGGTCCCTGATCCACTACGCCAACTGACCGAGCCAACCGTGCGAGTACGGCCCGGGGTCGCGGGACGACCCCGGGCCGTCTGTCAATCGCCACCCCTGAGTGCGGCGTGTCACAGACTACTCAGCATCCACTGTGGGAACGTCAACTCTGCGACCGCGCCTCTGAGTTGCCGACGGTCTGCCCATACGTGGAGAGGATCGAATGAGCGCTCCGCACACCATGACGCTCGACCAGGTGATCGACACCGCCCGCTACCCACTGTCGGCGCCCGACAGCCCCGAAGCCCTCGCCGTGCTGGAACGAGCCCACCGCGAGCTCGCCGAACTCGGCTGCACCGTGCTCCCGGACTTCATCCGTCCCGACTACCGCGAGGTGCTGGAGCGGGAGTGCTCGGCCATCGCCCCCCGGGCCCACTTCGACGTCGAGACGGTCAACGTCTACAACATCGCGATCGACCCGGCCCTCCCCGACGACCACCCCGGGCGTACCACCTTCCAGCGGGGAAACGCCTTCGTCGCACGGGACCGCATCCCCCCGGGCTCCCTCATCAGCAGGCTCTACTCGCACCGGGAGTTCCAGCGCTTCATCGCCCGCTGCTTCGGCCTCGGCCGGCTGCATGAACTGGCCGACCCGCTCTCCGGCCTGGTGCTCAACGTCGTCGAGCCCGGTATGGAGCACCCCTGGCACTTCGACACCAACGAGTTCACGGTGAGCATGCTCACCCGCGGGGCCCAGAGCGGCGGGGACTTCGAGTACTGCCCCAACATCAGGACACCCCGGGACGAACGGTTCGGCGACGTCCGGGACGTGATCAACGGCGAGGGGAAGCGGCTCATCCGCCGCCTCCCCCTCCACCCGGGAGACCTCCAACTGTTCAAGGGCCGCTACTCCCTGCACCGGGTCAGCCCCGTGCGGGGCGAATACGCGCGCCACTCCGCGATCTTCGCCTACAGCGAGCGCCCCGGGGTCATCGGCAGCGTGGCACGGACCCGGCAGCTCTTCGGGCGCGTACTGCCCGAGCATCTGGCTGCGGCCGAAGGCCGAGCGGTCAGGGGGGACCGGCTGCTCGACTAGGCGGGCCCTGTCCGACAGCCCTGTCCGACCGACGGAGGAAGCATCCCCGTGCGCTTCGACACGACCGGAAAAGTCTCGCTCGACGACATCTACAACCAGTCCGATCCGCGCACCTACTTCCAGGTGCTGCGCCCGCTCGGCTACTGCGTTCCGCAGCTGGCGAAGCCCTACTTCACGAAGTACATCCAGGAGTACCGGGAGTCCCGGCAGGTCGCCGAGCCCAAAGTGCTGGACATCGGCTGCTCGTACGGGATCAACGCCGCCCTGCTCAAGTGCGACGCCACCATGGACGAGCTGTACGAGCACTACGGCGACAGGCAGGACGACGACCGCGACGCCCTGCTCGCCCGGGACCGCGAACTGTCCAGGTCACGCCAACCCGCCCAGCCCATCCGCTTCACCGGCCTGGACGCCTCCGCCGACGCCCTGGCCTACGCCCGCGAAGCCGGTTTCCTCGACGAAGCCGTGCACGCCGACCTGGAGCACCACGACCCCACCCCCGCCCAGCGCAACCAGCTCGCCGGAACGGATCTGGTGATCTCCACCGGCTGCATCGGCTACGTCACCGAACGGACCCTGACCCGGGTCATAGCCGCCCAGGACAGCCGCCGCCGCCCGTGGATGGCCCACTTCGTGCTCCGGATGTTCCCCTTCGACGCCGTCGAGCAGGCGCTGTCCGGTCTCGGCTACCGGACCATCCGCGTGGACGAGGTGTTCAGACAGCGCCGGTTCGCCTCCGCACGGGAGCAGTCACTCGTGCTCGACGGCATGTCGGCCGCCGGGGTGGATGCGCGGGGCCTCGAAGCGGAAGGCTGGCTCTACGCACAGCTCTACCTGTCCCGCCCGAACGACTCGAATCGAGACCGGAATTGACCATGACCCAAGGTGCGGCGAGCAGCGTGAACGCGACCTTCTCCCTGGAACACACCCTGCCGCGGGTCCCGCTGCCCACGCTGGAGTCCAGCTGCGAGCGCTTCCTCGAATGGTGCGCCCCACTGCTCACCGCCGACGAACGCGCCGCCACCGAGGCGGAGGTCGCCGCCTTCCTCAGCCCCGAAGGACCCGGCCGGGTGCTGCACGCGGCGCTTGAGGAGTACGACACCACCGAAGGCGTACACAGCTGGCTCGACACCTTCTGGCCGTACCGCTACCTCGGCCGCCGGGACCGCATCGCCCTCAACGCCAACTTCTTCTTCCTGTTCCAGGACCCCGCACCCGCGCGGCCCCGGACGGAGCGGGCCGCGGGCCTCATCGCGGGCGCCCTCGGCTACAAGCGGCAGCTCGACCAGGAGCTCATCGAGCCCGTGGTGCTGCGCGGCGCCCCGCAGTCGATGGCGCAGCACAAGTACCTGTTCTCCACGACCCGCATCCCCGGCCTCCGGCAGGACACCGTCCGCGCCCCCTACAGCGACAGCGCCCCAGGCCCGTCCACGGCACGGCACATCGTGGTGTTCTTCCAGGGCGCCATGTTCCGGATGGACGTACTGGGCCGTGACGGCGTCCCGTACGCCCTGGACGACCTCGAAGCGGGCCTGCGAGCCGTCATGAAAGCCGGTGCCGAGCCCGCCGCCGCGGACACCTCGGTGGGCCATCTGACCACCATGGCCCGCGCCGAGTGGGCCGCGGCCCGCCAGTCCCTCCTCGCCTTCCACCCCGGAAACGCCGACGCGCTGGAAACCGTCGAGACCGCGCTGTTCTGCGTCTGTCTGGAGGACTTCGCTCCCGACGGCGTCCAGGACGCCTGCGACGAACTGCTCTACGGCGACCGGGGCAACCGGTGGTTCGACAAGGCCCTGTCCTTCATCGTGTTCGCGGACGGCCGCGCCGGCATCAACGTGGAGCACTGCGAACTGGACGGCACCACCATCCTCAACTTCACCGACGCCCTCCTGTCCACCCCGCCCGAGACCCACTCCCGCGAGTCCGGAGCCCGCTCCCAGGGACTCCCGGCGGTCGAACCGGTGGTCTTCGCCCTGGACGACACCCTCCGCTCCCGGATCCGCGAGGCCGCTGACGCGTTCGCCGCCTACGGCCGCGCCACGGCCACCACCACCGTCGCGTTCGACGGCTTCGGCAACACCGCGATCAAGGCCCTCGGCGTCTCACCCGACGCCTTCGCCCAAGCCGCCTACCAGCTCGCTCACCAGCGCTCCAAGGGCCACCTGGGCGCCACGTACGAATCCATCGCCACCCGCCAGTACCTGGCAGGCCGCACCGAGGCGATGCGCGTCGTCACCCCCGAGATGCTCGAATTCGTCCGCACGATGCAAGACCCGTCCGCGGACGCCCCCACCCGCCGCGCGTCCTTCCTGACCGCCGCGACCCGCCATGTCGCCCGCGCCAGGGAGTGCCAGACCGGCCACGCCCCCGAACAGCACCTGTGGGAACTGGAACTGATCCAGCAGCGCCGCGGCGCGGAACTGGGCGTCACCGAACAGCCCGCGCTCTTCCGCACCCCCGGCTGGCTCACCATGCGCGACGACTACCTGAGCACCAGCTCCGCCCCGTCCCACAACATCCAGTACTTCGGCTTCGGCTCAACCAGCAGCCGCTGCATCGGCGTGGCGTACGTACTGCTCCCCGAGCGGTTCAACCTCTACCTGAGCACCCCGCAACCGGTCGCCGACCAGATGCACGCCTTCGCCGACCGGTTGAGGGAGGCGGTCGCGGAGCTGCGCGACCTGCTCGCGGCGCCGTGAGCCCGTCGGGAGGCGCGGGCGCCGGCGCGCGTCCACGGCTGCCGGAAGCCCGGCGCAAGGTGCCGGGCACAGCGGGATAAGCCCCGGTCCGTACACGGAAACGCGTCGGCCGTGCCCCTCCGCGACGGAAGGGCACGGCCGACGGGCTGGTCCCGTCGCGCCCCGGGGGCCTCGAGGCAGGAGGCCCCGTCGAATTCACCAGCACCGCGACACGTACCGGCGGGGGCCGGGTCCCGGGTGACCGGGTGGCAGCATGGCGTGGCACAGTGCCCCATCGCCCCGTGGCCGGCCGTCAGGGGCCAGCAAGGGCGAAAGGAGCATGATGGCCACTGCCGAGAACGGGTCTCGCATCTGGTACCAGAGTTTCACCGATCCCGCGGTGGACGCCCCGTACTTCGACCGACTGACCCGTCGTGTCCAGGGTTTGGCGGGCCCGGGTTTCAGCATCGATGTCCACGGGATGCAGCCGGGAGACCGCCACCTGCACCGGCTGAGCGAGATGCGCTGCTCGGTCCAGGCCGTCCGCAATGCCGTCGCGGCGCAGGAGCAGGGGTACGAGGCGTTCGTGGTCGGCCATTTCCAGGAACCCGGGCTGTTCGAGGCCCGTGCTGCTGTGGACATCCCGGTCATCGGGCTGGGCGAGGCGACGATGCTGCATGCCTGCTCCCTGGGCCGCAAGATCGCTCTGGTGACCATCAGTCCTGTCTTCGTCGCGTTCCACGAAGAGCAGATCGCCCGGCACGGGCTGCAGCACCGAGTGGTGGCTGTACGCGCTGTCGAATCACAGGTGGCCGACTACAACCGGGCGTTCACCGATCCGGAGACATACCAGCGGTTGAAGCAGGACTTCAGCCGCCAGTCCGCGCCCTTGCTGGAACTGGGCGTGGACGTGGTCATCCCGGCAGGGGGCTATCCGATGCTGCTGTTCGCACGGGAGCGAAGCTTCACGATCGGCGGCGCCATGGTGCTGGACGGCCTGCCCGTGACCGTACTCGCCGCCGAGGTCGCGGCCCGACTCAAGCACCTGAACGGTACCGGCACAAGCCGCACCCCAGGGTTCGCCCTTCCGAGCGCTGCGGCACTGCAGGAGTTCGTCCAAAGCCCGTGACACTCACGCCTCCCGACGGCGCCCCGCCTGCCGATCATCCCCTCCACTGGATTTGACGGTTACTCAGCGCGGTGCTCAGGTGTCGTTCGGCGGCTGGCGACAGTGGCACCAATGGCAAGCCGACCGGTTGCCCGGGTAAGCGCTTCGCCCGTTGAGACGGCCCGGGGCCCTGCGTGCGATACAAGCCCGCGGTCTACGGAGAATGCGGCGAGGGCTACGCACGGTCGTTCGCGGCCATGATCCTTTGCGGGGCGTCCGGCGCCGGCCACGACTTCTGGCCAGGCGGATACCTGGATGCTCCGCGTCGGTGTCATTGGGAGCCTCGGCCGCAGCGCACCTGTGCAGCTCGCCCTCTATGCGGCAGCACTCTTCGAGTCGATCTTGGTATGGGTAGGCTCGGTGGACATGACACAGGTTGTGGTAGTGGGTGTGGGAGCAGTGGGCGGCGTTGTGGCCGCAGGCTGATGTCGACAGGGCGGGTGGAGGTGACGGCTTGCGTGCGGTCGCTGCTGGGTGGGCTGCGCATCGTAGGGCCCGACGGGTCGGCTCTGGAGGTGTCGAAGAGGACCTCGCCGACCGGGTCATCGCTCGGTTGCGAGCAATGCCGCCCGAGTCCGGTAGCAGCGTGCTGTGGGACCGCCTGGCGGGCCATGAGCTGGAATACGACGCCCGCAACGGCGCGGTGGTGCGCGCGGGTGCCCGAGTGGGCGTCCCCACCCCGTACAACGAGACCGTCACCGCGCTACTGGAAGCCGTGAGCGCATCGGGGAAACCGTCGTAGCCCCCGCCCTGGCCGTTCCCACGAGGGACGGGAGATGAGACTGAGCCGACCAGGAGTGTGGCGGCGCCCGGTCCACAGACGGCCCAGGGGAGCGAAAACCCGCTCTGACCTTTGGCCTTCCTAGCTGTCGAAGTACAGCATGAATTGCTTCTGACCTGTATCCAATGCTCTCTCCCAGAGACGCTCGGTGCACAACCGCACCCTGGTGACACACAGTGACTATCCTTGCCTGGACGCTCCGCCCCGGACTCCAAGGAATCGAGCGGATCACTCATCGGTACTCCGTGCGGTTGGCTCTCCATGTGTTTCACGCCGATAGGGCGTGTCAGAGGACCGGATTGCCTCGGGCGCCGGTCCGACACTGCGGTCGTCATACTCGGGCGAGGCTTCCCGGCATTGATGAACCGCCCCGTTGCGCAGCTCGTTTCGTACTTGCCGCCAAGCACGGATGATCTGCGGAAGCTTCGACAGCACCTCGCCCACCTGCGTCAGCAGGAGCGTGAGGCAACCGAAGGCGGCAAGGATGATCAGGCTGAGGTTGTCCCAACTCACGGGGTGCTCTAGCCGAGCAGCGCCTGGTGAGCAATCCAGGTGAGGGCGTCCGCCCCCAGCTGGTCGGGCGCTTTGAGCAATGAGGCCTCCACCGCCGCGATGTCGGCTAGCGCCTTGGGGGCGCTCGACCGGTCGAGCAGGGCGAGACGTTCCATCGCTGAGGCGACGGCGCTGGGCCAGCCTGGCATTCCGAAGTGAGTGGGAGCCTTGAACGCGGCCGAAGCGGCTCTGTGCAGCAGTCCTGCGCGCCAACCCTGTTCACGCATCAATTCCGCGGTGAACCAGACCCGGTCGTCGACGTGCTGGACGAATTCCGCCGCAGATTCGGACACCGCCCGCAGCGTGAAGCGGGAGCCGCCAGCCCACGGAAGGTCCACGTCCGAGGCGACGGCCACGAAGGCGAGCAGCACCTCGGGCCCGTCGTCCTGCGCGGCCAACAGCGCCGCGCGGGCCCTGCGGTACAGATCGACGCTCTGCGCGAAGATCTCCCCGTCATTCGGACCGTCGTCGGCTGCGTGGATCACGTCCAGCGGCCCCTCGCGCCAGGCGTCGGCTACCAAGCCGACCGCCGCCGCGCTCACCAGGACGTCCGTGTCGTCCGCGTCGATCCCGAAGTGCGCCAGGACAACGGGGGCCTGCTCTTCGATGTCCGGAAGCGGTGAGTGCTTCTCTTCGGCCTCGGTCTTTCCCCAGATGGCCGCGAGCCGAGGCGACAGGGGTTCGGGCTCTGGCTGCTCCACGGTGATGCCGTGCTTCGTCAGATCGTCGAAGACGGCGTCCGGGCCGCAGTCGATGTGTGTGGAGTCGTGGCGGCCCGAGCAGCCTTCCGGGCATTCGAACTCCTCGCACGTCTCCGGCTCCTCGGGTTGCGCCTCGTTAAGAAGGTGATAGGCCAGTCGCTCCGCCACCGCCTCCCGCGCCGTGATCATGGCTAGGTCGAGCCGAAAGGCCTCGTCCTTCATCTCCGAGTCCGCACGATCCACCGAAGCGGGTGGTTCCGGAGCGTCGGGGACCCAGCTGTACGCGGACTCCAGCGAGACCAGTAGCCAGGCGACGCGCAGTGCCTCGGTATCTCCGCCCCGGGCCAGGGCGGCCACGGCCTCAGCGGCCTGCCGCACGCTGTCGAGCCGGGCGAGATGGCGTTCACGTACCGGCTTCCAGGCCGCGGACTCCGCTTGGGCACGCTCGGCGTGGTGGGCCAGCGCGGCGTCGCGGGCCCGTCGCGCCCGGGTGACCAACCGGGTCAGACAGGGGCGGCATCCGAACAGCCCGGACGTCGGTCTCGGCCCGAGCGGTATGGGGGCGAGTTCCTCACCGAACGGCTTGCCGCACAGGCAGCAGTCCAAGCCGGCGACCTGCCGAGATGTGGGCATGCTGGGTAGCGCGGCGGCGCGAATCGTGTCATGGGCGTAGGCAGGGATGTGCATGCGCGGCAACTCCTTGGGTGGAGGCGCTCCGTCGGCGCCTTTTCCATGCTCACGTCGCCGGTCGGCCGCGAGTCACGCTTTGGCGGGCGGACCGGCGAACTTGACGAATACTGACTCGGCCCTGGCCTGCAGCTTCTACCGTGTTGACGGAACTTGACACTCTGAACAGGGAGGAACTCCCTTGGCCGCTTCCAGCACCCCACCCCAACCAGACGGTCGACACCGAGGGTTAGTTGAAGCGCTGCAGGAACTGCACCGCTCGGCGGGCCGGTTGAGCTTCCGGAAGGTGAGCACGCTCATCCGCAGCCGCGATGACCAGTTGTCGGACGCCAGCCATGAGACCGTGCGCTCCGCCGTCAACGGGATACGGGTGCCGCGCTGGGAGACCGTTCACGACATCGTCGTTGTCCTGGCCGGACTGTGCAGCCCGCCTCGGGAGGAGGAGTCCGAGACATCCAGGTTCCTGCTGCTGTGGCGCGCGATCGGTGAAGGGGAGTCCGGCGCGCTGAAGTCGTTCCAGGAGCTTGTCCACGGCGGCTGGGGAGGTGAGGACGGCAAGTGGACGCCAGAGCTGGTCATGGGCATGTTGGTCAACCCTTTCAGCGCCATCGAGATTCATCCCTCGCTCGCCGCCCCGCACGAGCCGCTGATATCCGAGGACGAATGGGTCCATGGGATGGCGCGGTTCATCGAGGAGCAGGGAGCCGAACACGCGCTTCGGGTCCTACTGCACACGCTGAAGGGTGACTACGTCGGGGCAGAGGAGGGTGCGCCATACGGCTACCGCAATCCCGACCGGGAGGCTATGGAGGCGTACGCGGCCTTCCAGTTCGGCTGCCAGGAGATTCTGCGGCGACTTGACCGCGAGCCGAATCTCCTCGCGGAGTCCATCCGTGCCATGCGTGCCGACGAGGCGATGGACCGGGACGACCGGGCGGAGATGCTGGAGAACGAGTCGGATCTGAGCCTGATGCGCGAGGTGATGATCGTGACTCCGGACACCTGGGACGAAGTGTCGGAGGAAGCGCATCACATGGTCTTCGGCTACCTGATCAAGCAGATCAGCCCCGTGGCCCCGCTCGGGTTTCCCGACGCCGAGCGGTTCCACATCATCTGGCGCATCCCAGAGCAGCCCGCGGCGTAGCTGATCGCCCGTCCGGGGTCCTCACGGCGAAGGCCCCCCCCCCCCGCCCGGGGGGGGGGCGTGGCACGGGATCCGCGGCGCAGAGTTGGGAAAAAGGCAGGGGTTGTAGTGTGTAAAAAAGAGTATT
>NZ_JBHXFA010000183.1:0-12141 GCF_042724175.1 Streptomyces sp. NPDC127084 | reverse complement strand
GGAGCGACAGGGCCCGACGAGTCCGCGCTCAGACCCTGCCGCGGGCCAGACGGGTGAGCGGACCGGTGGGAGGCTTGGCTGTGGACCGTCCCACGGCGAACGCGGTCCCGGCGACTCCGGCGACCGCCGCGGCTGCCCCGGCGACTATCGCCTTCCGGTGCTTGACCGCCGTCCACGCGGTGGTGGCCACGGCCGCCGCCTTGGTGGCCGTCGTGGCCACAACCTCCTGGCCGCTGGAAAGCCCGGCGGCGGCGGCACGTCCCGCACGCCTGCCGGCCGCGCCGGCCGACCGGGTACCCGCCGATGCGGCCTTCTTCGCGTCGAGCGCGGCCGACGCCGCACCCGCCGCCTCGGTCTTGGCCTTGGACGCGGCCTGCCCACCGGCGCGCTTGGCGGAGGCAGCCGTACCGGCACTCGCGGCCTTCTTCGCGTTGCGGCCGCCCGTCTGCTTGGTGTCATTGTTTTCAGCGGTCATGACATTGCTCCTTGCCTCACAAAACGAAATGAAACTCTCTGCGTCGTTGGCGTCGTCATTGCTTCAATGCTGTCGGGGAAGCAGAGAACCGAGAGGCCCGAGATCCAGATTCAGGTCGTCCAGTGTGAAGTCATAACGCTCACACAGTTCGGCCATACGCTCGTGGAGGACCATCAGCGTCATCCCGATGCGTTCTTCCTGGTCCTCACTGAGGTCTCCCTCGTCGACCCGGTGGAGGGCGGTACGCTCCATCAACTGCCGCAGCAGTTCCACAATGGTGAGGACGAGTTTCATCAGGTCCCGTTCCACCGATTCGGGGTCCGTCTCCATCCGTTGCGCGATGGCTTTCCTGGAACTGCCGGGTGCTGGTGTGTGCGGCACGGGATCCTCCTCTGCCATGTCCTCGTACGTCACGTCACGTCACCAGGGAGCTGGTTCGCCGGCTGTGATGGACCGGATGACAGCCCGGAGACTGATGTGTACGAGATCGATGTCCGCGATGGACAGCACAAGATCCCCGGTGAGCACGGCTCCTCCGTTGAGCAGTCGATCCAGCAGATCGATGAGCGCCACAGGCGGCCCTGTGGGGGCACCGTCATCCCATCGGGGCGCCTGAGCGTCGGCGGGTATCGCTGCCCGGGAGGCTGTTTCCGGCGTCATCGCGGTGCTTCACCGCCCTGTGCGGTGAGGGTCGCGAAGGAGTACGGGGCCCATGGCCCGGTGACATCGATCCGCACCCCGGGACTGCCCTGGACCAGGGCGTGGAGGACTTCGCGGAACCGGGCCTCATGGGACGCGGGGACCAGATAGGCCTCGTTGACGATGTTCGTGCCGGCGGTCGGCGCGAGGGCGCCCTGCTGCGGACGGTGCACGACCCGCGCGGCTGCAAGGCCCGCCGTCCGGTGGGCGGCCTCCTCCGCGAGGGCGGCGGCCCGCCGGTGGAGGTCCTGGCTGCTGCGCCGCTGTGCGCGACGCTGCTGCAGATAGGCACGCCCGGTGGCGGCGGTGGCGGCGCGACGATCCGCCTCAGCGGACTCGGGACGGCCGGGCTCGGCGTATACCTTCACCCCGAGCTCGACGTGTCGGCGGAGCCGGTCGAGCAGGATGTCGAACTCGGCACGTCGCTCCCGCAGCAGAGCACGCACCCGGGCGTCGTCCAGGTAGACGGTCGCCAGTCGCATGGGCAGCACCGTGCCCGTGGCGAAGGCGGACTCCACCACGGCGTGGTGAGCGCGGGCGATGCCCTCGAGCCGGGCGAGATCTTCCAGCTGCGCCTTCAGCCCCTGTTCACCGAACGTGTCCGCCGGCACCGACGACACCAGAGCGGCGACCGCCCCCTCGCTTACCCGCCGCACCGTGCGCTCGTCCACTCCCTTGAGGGCATCGGTGATGCGCTCCGAGGTGCTGTCCTGCGGGACGACCGCGTACACGTACGACAGTTCGCTGCCTGAGGTTGCCACGAGGGATGTCACTGGCCGCCCTCCCGCTCGGGGGCGGCGGCCCGCTGAAGCATCCCGTCCTGTGTGGTCACCGGCCGGACTGCCTCGCGCAGTTCGGCGAGCTCGGCCCTCAGGAGCGCGTTCTCCTCGGCGAGGACATCCGGTGCGACCGCTTGTGCGGGGGCACGGGATGACAGCGAGGGGTCTCGCTCCCACCAGTCGATCCCCATCTCTTTCGCCTTGTCCACGGAGGCGACCAGAAGCCGGAGCTTGATGGTGAGGAGTTCGATGTCCAGCAGGTTGATCTGGATGTCGCCCGCGATGACGACACCCTTGTCCAGTACCCGTTCCAGGATGTCGGCGAGATTGGCTGACGAGCCGTCATGTTGGGTGTAGTGCAGGCCGCTCGTACGCCCGGCGAGTGGTTGGGTCATGAGTTCACCCCTGTGTGCGATCACCGCCCACCGTCAGCGGCGGGCCCGTGCGGTACGGCGGCGGCCGGAAGGCTCCCGCTCGTCATCGTCATCGGCCTCGTCATCGACGTCATCGACAGCCTCGTCATCCTGGTATTCGTCCGCCCCCTCGACGTCGTCGTAATCGGGGTCGTCGTCCTCGATCTCCTCGATCTCCTCTTCGGGCAGATCCTCGTCCCGGACTTCCTCGTCCCGGTCCTCACCGTCGTCGGGCGCTTCGGCGTGCGCGTCCGCTCCGGGCTCCTGCCCGGCGTCACGCTCCACGGCGTCCTCGTGCTCCATAACGACCTCACCGTCGCGGATCTCACCGCGCCAGCCGTCGGTGGCCTCACCCCGGATCGTGAGGAACTTGCGGTAGAGCTTGAGATCCAGGCGGGCACGGCGGCCCTGGGCACGCCAGATGTTGCCGGTCTTCTCGAAGAGGCCTTTCGGGAAGTACTCAAGGACCAGGAGTACCCGGGTCAGGTCTTCCGTGATGGAGTGGAATGTCACCACTCCCTTGACCGTGCCCTTGGCTCCTTCCGTGGTCCAGGCGATCCGTTCGTCGGGTATCTGCTCGGTGATGTTGGCCTTCCAACTACGGGTGGACTTGGCTACCTTCACCTTCCAGTTACTGGTCGTGTCATCCGCCTTCTCGACGCTCACAACCCCCTTGGCGAAGGTGCTGAACTCCTGGAACTGGGTCCACTGGTCGTACGCTTCGCGGACCGGAACACCCACATCGATGTCCTCGACGATGGTGACGCTCTTCGACTTGCCGCCGCCGCTCTTGCGTCCCTTGCCGAACAGGCTCCCGACCTTTTCCTTGAGGGTGTCCTTCAGATGGGACATCCCCGCGGTCATCACGGCCTGGCCGGGCGTCTTGCCGTCGCTCAGCGCCTCGCCACCTTTGGACAGGCTCTTTGCCAGCCCTCCCGGTCCGTGTCCCGGTTGAGCCAGCTGGGAGACCCCTTTACCGAGCCGATGGCCCAGATTCGTCACCGCGTGCCCGGCGCGAGCGGTCAGGTAGTCCCGCAACTCGTCCTTGAGCCGTTCGGCTTCCGGGCTGCGGCCGATGTCGTCCTTGATCCGGCTCAGCATCGAGTCAGTCATCGGACCCACCCCGGCTCTTGCGGCCCGTCGATGCCGTGGAACGGCGAGGTGCACTGGCGCGCTTCCGGGCGGCAGCGCTCTTCTTCCGCGCACCCTCCGACGCCGAACGAGTGCGGGTGGCCGTCTTCTTCTTCGCTTCGGCGGGAGCCGCCTCGTCGTCCACCGCCGCGTCCTCGGCCTCGGGCTCACTCCCCTGATTGAGTTCCAGCGTGCGCTGGTGGAGGGACTCCGCCAGACTCGTTGCTCGTTCGGTGAGCGCGGTCGTCGCGGCGGAGCGCGTGGTCTCGACCAGCTCCCGGCGGACCTGCTCGTTGAGCGATCCCAGGACCGGCGAGTTGGCCAGTACCTTGCCGATGTGGCGGGGATCGAGGTTCAGCTTCCTGCCGGCGAGGAACATACCCAGACCGATGGCCAACTTGGCTTTTCGCGTCCTGCCCAGGAAGTACCCACCGACCACTGCGACGCCTATCTTGACGTTGGTCGTCATGTGCTCGTCCACCTCACACTCCCGTGCTTGGAAATCGTGTCGAGCCGGTCGAGGAGTTCGTCCTCCCGCCGGTCGAACTCTTCGTCTGTGATGCGTCCGGTGATCAGGTCCTGCTCAAGTGCGGCGAGTGCGCTGCGCACCGGTGCCGGGTCGTAGTACTCGCGCTCGGCGGCCAGGACCACCTGGTCGAGAACCCACGCCGTGCCCCGGACGGGAGCGAGCGGGAGGGTCAGGATGCCGGTGATGAGACCCATGGCGATGCCTTCGGTCGGTTGGTGGAACACGAACGCCGTGGCTCAGACGAAGCTGTACGGCGGCAGCGGCCCGGTCAGCGTGAGTGTGTAGGCGTCCCCGCGCCGCCCCGCTTCCTCCTGGACGGCGCGTGAGAACGCCGCCGCTGCCGCGTCCTCGATGAGGAAGGACGCGTTGAGGAAGTGGTCCCCGGTGGGTTCGCCGAGCGCGGTCCGGGTCGCCGACGCACCGAGCCGGCCGACCAGTTCGGTGGCTTCACGCTCCTGGCGTGCGGCTACTTCCCGGGCGACCATCTCGCCGAGGGCGACCCGCTCGTCGTGCCGTGCGGAGGGCCCTCGGCTGCGCTCACTGAGTCGCCGGATCTCTCCGGAGTCCGTCATGATCTCCCGCAGCAGGTCGTCCTCGTCCCGGATGACCTTGAGGTTGAACTCGACGTGTCCGGAAAGCTCGGTGAGCCGTTCGCCATAGGCATCGCGCTGCTGCTCCAGAGCGGCCGCGACCTGCTCGTCATCGGTTCCGACCAGTCCGAAGCGCATCGGCAGCGTCGCGCCATCGCGCATCAGCCGTTCGATCACGGCCTGGTGAGCCAGCACATCACGGCGCTTGGCGCGCAACCCCGGCGGCGCTTCACTGACGACCGCGGCCAGGCCCTGCGTGGTGACCGTCCGCAGCGGCAGGGGCGGCTTCCCGATACCTTCGAGCTCCTGCAGGCGCAGGGGATGGTCGGCGTGCGTGATGGCGTACACGTACGTGGCCACAGGTCACTCCCCCTTGGCCTGTGCCGACTGGCGACTCGGCGCGGACTTGCGGGCCGGGCGCTTTCGCGGCGGCTCCTCGGACTCCTCCCCGCCCTTGCCCTGCAGGGAGTCGGTGAACGCCTCGACGGCGCCGCTCAGTACGCCCTTCGACTTGCCCTTCGCGCCGCTCTCCGTCATGTCGCCGACCAGGTCGGTGAGCTGACTGGGCGCCTTGCGGCCCGCCTCCAGGTCCAGGCGGTTGCATGCCTCGGCGAAGCGCAGATAGGTGTCGACGCTCGCGACGACGACCCGCACGTCTATCTTGAGGATCTCGATGCCGACCAGGGAGACGCGGACGAACGCGTCGATGACCAGTCCGCGGTCGAGAATGAGCTCCAGGACGTCATAGAGGTTTCCGGAGCCGCCGGAACTGCTGGGCGCGGTGCTCTGCTGGACGATTGTCATGGTGCCGCTCCTTCGACTTCGCTCTTGCGGTTGGTTCAGCGTCGGTCGATCTGGCCTCTCGCATACCGGCGTGTTCGCTCGTATGCGGTGAGGCAGCCGTCGGCATCGAGAGAAACGCGATAGGAAGCCATGACGCTCATCGTGTCGGGAACTCTTTCGAGTTCGACCACTTCGACATCGGCGCACCACCCGTCTTCCGTGGCCTTCATCGAGGAGACGGCGCCCGGCTCGCATTGGAGCAGTTCCGCGAGCTGAACGGAGGCGCAGCGCAAGGCGCTGGAGAAATCCATTCGCTCCTCGCGGGCCTTGGCGGCCTTTCCCTCTTGGGTGTTCATGAGATCCCACCTCGTGCTCGGATGATCTTTCCTGACGAGCTTTCAGGCACATTTCGTGGATGAAGTGCGCTTGCCCGGGAGGTCCGAACGTATGCTCCGTCGCTTGCCCGTTCCCGAAAGCGGATCTCCTACCTCATCCGTCTCAGAGGTACGGAATACACGGAACCGGCTGACATGGGACGTACCGGGTGAGACCGTGGATGCGGCCGTCCGCCGGGACGGCACGTCGGTCACAACACGAGGGGGAAGAGCCATGCCCAAGGGCACCTACGCCAAGGACGCTACGGAGGCCGAGGCCGACCTCGCCGCCTACTGCAAGGCGGGCAACTTCGACCGGGAGTGGATGAGTGACGAGCGCTGGGCCACCACGGTCCGCATCGCCTGCGACCAGAAGTACGGTTACGACGAGGCCTACCGCACCATCGACACGGACCAGGTGGCGCTGCTCGCCGAGACCGCCAAGCAGGGACGCAAGAGCAAGCTGGACGCCGACGAGGACGACCTGCTCTCCCTGGTCGAGCACACCGATGAGCTGTCGAAGACGCTGGTGCCGAACATCCTCCAGCAGTGCGCCGACGCGTATCTGGGCGGACAGCGGGTCAATCTCGGCTTCTCCAAGGCGATGACCCGCACCGAGTTCGGTCAGCTGCGCAAGGACTGGACGGTGGCGGGTGAGTACGCCACCGGGGAGGGGATGTTCACCGACTTCCACAGCTTCCCACCGCAGGACAAGCAGAAGGCCGGAAAGGGCTCGGTCGGCGACACACTCGCGCGCCGGGGCGTGCAGGGCAACCTGATCGTGAAGATCGCCGGCCGGACCTTCAACATGCACGTGGACATCAAGGACTGACCCGCCGGCACTCGCGGGGCCGCCCGGGAACGGGCGGCCCCCTACGTCAGGCGCCTGCGCCGGGCCGCAGGTCAGGGTGCTCATCGACCAGCCGATCCGGAGCCGCCTGCCCCCAGGAGTCGACAAGGATGTCGCGCAACTCGTCGAGGTCCTCGAGCGCGGCGAGCCGCACCCTGACCCAGGCGGAGCTCGCCTCGTGCGGAGGCACCCAGAACTTCTCCGGCTCGGCCGCGATGAGCTCGGCACGCTCATGTCTCGGACAGCGCACGGCGAACGATGTCTGATCGTCGGGAATGGTGAGGTACATCTTCCCGGCCACTCGGAACGTGGGCATCTCCCACGCTTCCTTCTCCACTGTCCCGGGAAGCGACAGGGCGAACCTGCGGATGTCGTCGGCGTCGATCATGCGCCCACCGTAGCCAGCGCCACTGACACACGGACTTGCTCAGAAAACCGTCGGTCCATCCCCTGATCGAACCGTGATGGGCAGCCGGGAGCGATAGAAATGCCCTGTGCGTGATTTTTCGGGACGTAACGGCGATGAACGACCGAAGCCGCCCAAGAGTGACACCACATCCGATCGGTGGAGCGCGCGGCGGACACTGCGGTGGCTGCGTTCCCTGCTGGATGTGCGCAGCCTCGCGGGCCAGGTCTTCCTGCTCCAGCTGGGGGTGGTGGTGCTGGTCGTGATCACCGCGCTGGTGGCCCTCGTCGTCCAGGCACGTCGGCACAGCATGGAGGATGCCCAATACCAGACGCTCGTCGCCGCCCAGACCTTCGCGCACTCACCGGGGATCATCGCGGCACTGAACAGTCCCGACCCCAGTGCGGTGCTGCAACCGAGCGCCGAGGCTGTCCGCAAAGCCTCCGGCGTCGACGCGATCATCGTCTACCGGCGGGACGGGATCACCCTGACCCACAGCGACCCGGGCCAGATCGGGAAGCACGTCATCGGCCCATATGCGGAAGCGGCCACGGGAAAGTCGTTCACCAGGACGTTCCAGGGCGCCCTCGGGCTCTCCGTGATCTCGGCCGTACCTGTCAAGGACGGCAGCGGTTCGGTCGTCGCCATCGTCTCCGCCGTGGTCACGGTGGGGAAGGTGCAGGACTGGGTGAACCAGCAGCTACCGGTCCTGTTCGGCGTGGCGATCGGGTCGGTCGTCCTGGCCGCGGGCGGGTCGGCGCTGGTGAGCCGGCGTCTGCGGCGGCAGACACATGGTCTGGGCCCGGCCGAGATGACTCGGATGTACGAGCATCATGACGCGGTGCTGCACGCCGTGCGGGAAGGCGTGCTGATCGTCGGGGGCGACGGCAGGATGCTGCTGGCCAACGACGAGGCCCGCCGCCTGCTGGAACTACCGGAGGACGCGGAGCACCGGTCGGTGAGCGGGCTGGGGCTCGGCGACGAACTCGCCGGACTGCTGACATCCGATCAGCCGGCCACCGACGAGGTGCATCTGGCGGGCGATCGGCTGCTCGCCGTCAACAAGCGGTTCGCCGGGCCAGAGGGTCCGGCGAGCAGGGTGGTGACCCTGCGGGACACCACCGAGCTCCAGGCCCTCGCCGGCCGGGCGGAGACCGCCCGCGAGCGGCTGCAACTGCTCTACGACGCCGGGGTGCGGATCGGGACCACCCTGGATGTCACCCGCACCGCCCGGGAGCTCGCCGAAGTCACGGTCCCCCACTTCGCGGACGTCGTCACCGTCGAACTACTCGACCCGGTCCTGCACGGCGAGGAGCCGACCGGTGCGAGCACCGAGATGCGCCGTGTGGCCGTCGTGGGCATGGAGCGGGACGACCTGCTGTACCCGGCCGGCACACTGATCCGCTTCGTCGCCTCCACTCCCACAGCCGTCGGTGCGGCGAACGGCCGGGCGGTCCTGGTAGCGGACCTGAACGCCTCCGACGGCTGGCAGGCCCAGCACCCCGAGAGGGCCCGCCGGATCCTGGAGCACGGTGTGCATTCCCTGATCGTTGTGCCGTTGCGGGCCCGGGGCGTGGTGCTCGGAACGGCCCACTGCTGGCGGAAGGCAGCCTCCGCTCCCTTCGACGAGGAGGACGTTGCCTTCGCCGAAGAGCTGGCGGCCCGAGCGGCGGTGTGCATCGACAACGCCCGCCGGTACACCCGGGAGCACACCACGGCGGTCGCCCTCCAGCGCAGCCTGCTGCCCAGCCGGGTGCCCGATCAGTCGGCCCTGAAGGTGGCATACCGCTATCTGCCGGCCAGGGCCGGGGTGGGCGGTGACTGGTTCGATGTCATCCCGCTGTCCGGTGCCCGGGTCGCCCTGGTCGTCGGTGATGTCGTGGGCCATGGCGTGCACGCCGCGGCCACCATGGGGCGGTTGCGCACCGCCGTGCACAACTTCTCCGTCCTGGACATCCCGCCGGAGGAGCTGCTGGGGCGGGTGGACGAGCTGGTGGCCCAGATCGACGTGGACGAGTCCGGTGACGGGGAGGGCCTGGGGATCACCGGCGCGACCTGTCTGTACGCCGTCTACGATCCCACCTCCGGTCGGCTGGCGGTCGCCACAGCGGGGCACCCGGGTCCCGCTGTGGTACGACCCGACGGGAGTGTGGACTTCCCTCAGCTTCCGGTCTCCCCTCCGCTGGGCCTCGGGGCGTCGATGCCCGGCGAGAGTGCCGAACTGATCGTCCCCGAGGGATCACGGCTCGTGCTCTACACGGATGGTCTGATCGAGGACCGGGGCCGGGATCTGGATGTCGGGCTCGCGGCACTGCGCACCGCCCTGACCGGGCCCGACCGCTCCCCGGAGGCCACCTGCGCCGCGGTCGTCGGCGCATTGATGCCCGACCGGCCCAGGGACGACATCGCACTGCTGGTCGCCCGCACCAATCGGCTGCATGCCGACCGGATCGCGGAGTGGCGGGTGTCCCGCGACCCGGCAGCGGTCGGCCCGGTCCGTGCCGAGTGCGTACGCCGGCTCCACGAGTGGGGTCTCGATCAGCTCGGCTTCGCCGCCGAACTCGTCCTCAGCGAGCTGATCACCAACGCCATCAACTACGGGACCGACCCCGTCACCGTGCGGCTCCTCCGCGACCGGGCCCTGATCTGCGAGGTCTCCGACGGCAGCAGCACCTCGCCGCGGCTGCGGCGGGCCAGGGTCACCGACGAGGGCGGCCGCGGACTCTTCCTGGTGGCCCAGTTCGCCGAGCGCTGGGGCACCCGCTACACCCCCAGGGGCAAGGTCATCTGGGCCGAACTGTCCCTTCACGGCGGCGCCGGGCCCTCGGTTGACGGACTCGCCGAGTTCCTGTTCGACGAGGTGGAGCCGCTGTCCTTGGAGAGCGCGGAACGGGACGGCACGGCAAGGTGAACACGTGGGGCAAGGTGTGCGCATGAAGACCCGGCACGTGCTGCGGGCGGCCCGCCTCGCGTCGGCGGCAGCCGCGGCGGGCTGCCTCGGTCTGCTGCTTGTGAGCGGCTGCGCCGAGACACCGAAGCCCAGGACGGTGAAGCCCGCAGTCGCCACTTCCGCGGCGGAGGCCGGGGGAATGGACGCGCTGATCGGCGCGGCCAAGCGGGAGGGCACGCTGAACGCGATCGCGCTGCCGCGCGACTGGGCGAACTACGGCGGTCTGATCGACGGCTTCGAGAAGAAGTACGGAATCACGGTCACGGTCGCCGACCCCCAGGCCTCCAGCCAGGACGAGATCGATGCCGTCAAGGAGGGCGGTAAGCGCGCCGACGCCCCTGACGTCATCGATGTGGGTGACTCGTTCGCCCGGACGGCGGCACGGCAGGGGCTGCTGGCACAGTACCGGGTCGCCGAGTACGACTCGATCCCGGACAGCCAGAAGGACGCCAAGGCCCGCTGGTCCAACAACTACGGCGGCTATGTCTCCATCGGCTGCAACGCCGGACTGGTGAAGCCCTGCCCGCGGACTTTCGCCGATCTGCTGGGTCCCCGGTACAAGGGGAGGGTCTCACTCAACGGTGATCCCACCCGTTCCAACGCCGCCTTCGCCGGCGTGTACGCGGCGGCGCTGGCCAACGGCGGATCGTTCGACGACATCCAACCCGGACTCGACTTCTTCGCCGAGCTCAAGAAGCGGGGCAACTTCAATCCCACCGAGTCCACATCGACCGCGGTCGAGACCGGCAGCACCCCCATCAGCATCGACTGGGACTACGTCAATCTCGACTACGCGGACCGGTTCCGCGACAAGGGAGTGGACTGGCATGTATCGATCCCCTTCGACGGGAGCTTCGCCCAGTACTACGCCCTGGCCGTCAACAGGAACGCGCCGCATCCGGCGGCGGCGCGCCTGTGGCAGGAGTACCTCTTCAGCGTGGCGGGGCAGAACCTCCGTCTCACGGGCTACGCCCGTCCGGTGCTGATGGAGACCATGCGCGAGGACGGCACCCTTGACGAAGCCGCAGCGGCGAGACTGCCGACGGTCGAGGGCGAGCCGCGGTTCCCGACGGACGCCCAAGTGGAGAAGGCCAGCCGGACGGTGGACCGGGAGTGGGCCAGGGTCATGGAGGACTGAACAACCTCGCCCCGGTACGGCGGTGTGCCGTCCAAGCGGCGGCGTAAAGGATGAGGGTCACACAGCCTTGTCCTACGGTCGTCTCATGGTACGAACTGACGGCATGTTGACGTCTGCTCGGCGGCGCTTCGCTGTCATGGCCGGACTGTGCGTCATCTTGGGCTGGGTGGCGGTCGCGCCCACGCCGGTCCATGCCCGGGAATCCATGGACGACACCGAGGACTCGACGGACGCGGAGGTCGTTTTCGAAGTGGTGGCCGCCGGAGGGCTGAGTATCAACCCTCCCGACACAGCCCTGTTGTCACGCACGGTTCCCGGCGGAACCGCCCGCGGCACCATCGGGCAGGTGACCGTGGTCGACGAGCGCGCGGCGTCCGACGCGGAGTGGACGGCGATCGTCTCGCTGAACGGTCCGTTCAGGACCGGCGAAGGCCACCGGCACCAGACCATCCCGGGTTCCCGCGTGTGGTACGACCCGGGCGAGGAGATCGACCCCGTCAACGGGCCTTTTCTCCCCGGGACTCCCGGCACTATCGCGGATCCCCGGGTCGCTTTCCGTCACCCGAGCGGTTCGGGCGGCAATTCCGTCACCTGGGATCCCACGCTGGAGGTGGAGGTGCCGGCGCTGGCGGTCGCCGGCTGGTACCGGGGAGTCGTCACCCACTCGGTGGCCTGACACCGGTGTACGACCGTCGAATGAGCCGGATTCCACTCGCCCCTACCGCGATGGCCGGTAAGTCCCGCCCCGGGAATTGCCGGACAAACCCATTAGCGAGAAGCCGGGACACGCATTCACCACCTGCGGTTTTCACCTGAACTCGTCCCTATAGTTCCTCCGGGTCATCACAGATGGTCTCTGCGTCCCGTCAGACGGCGGGGCCGTCATCTTGGACACGGAGGTCACCGTGCTCGGTCATCGAGCTCCTCAGGTCAGACGCTCTACCGAATCGCTCGGACAGCGCACCGGGCGGGTGACTCATTCCCTTGCGTAACCGTCCATGGGCACCACTGTGCGCCCGGGGCC
>NZ_JBHXFA010000182.1:0-12166 GCF_042724175.1 Streptomyces sp. NPDC127084 | reverse complement strand
CACGGCGCCCTCACGCGGCCCGGGGGGGGGGGGTCCGCAATCCGTTACCTCGTGGCCAAAAAACGATAACCCCGGGCCCCCGGCCCCCCATTTGGGGGGGGCCGGGGGCCCAGTGCTGTGCTGACCGACGACCGGATCGGGCGGGTCGGGATCCGCTAGGCGCGGCCTGACCGCCGATCAGCCTCCGAAGCCGCCGTTGTTGCCGCCCTGCTGGCCGCCTCCGCCGCCGATCGTCTGGAGGGTGATCGTCGTGGTCGCGGGGTCGGCCTGGGTGCCGGGCTGCGGATCCATCTGGAGGACGAGCGCGTTGTCGTCCTGCGAGCTGCCGTTGGAGAACGTGATGTTCGTGAAGCCGAACTGCGCCAGGATCTGCTTGGCCTCACCCACCCGCTTGCCCCGTACCTCGGGGACCTGCGTCTGGGGCGTCTGCTGTGGGCCCTTGGATACCTGGAGCGTGATCGTGGCTCCCTCCGCCTGCCTGGAGCCGCCGTTCGGATCCTGTGCCACGACCTCGCCCGCGGCCTTGTCGGAGTCGACGTCGGTGCGTGCCACGGTGAAGCCCAGCTTCTCGAGCTGGTCCTTCGCCGCGTCGAACTGCTGGCCCACCACGGGCGGCACCGTCTCCTTGGCCTGCTTGGCGATCTTCAGGGTGACCGTGGTGCCCTTCTCGACCTTGGAGTTGCCCTCGGGGTCCTGGCTGACGACCGTGCCGGGGGTCTCATCCGACTCGATCTCCTCCTCCTCGACCTTGAAGCCGTCCTTCTCCAGGCGTGCGACGGCGGTATCCCGCTTGGAGGACGTGACATCGGGCACCTCGACCAGCGGCGCGCCCGCCGAGAGGACGACCGTGATGGTGTCCCCCTTGTCCATCTTCGCGCCGTCGGCGGCGGCCGGATCCTGGCTGCACACGCTGTTCTTGGGCTGGTCGCAGCGCGTGGTGCTGCCCTGGACGACCGTGACGCCTACGTTGGTCCCGGCCGTCTGCGCCTCTGTGAAGGGCTTGCCGACCAGGTTGGGGACGAGGACCTGGGTGTCCCCGCCGTCGCCGCCGAAGAGCTGCTTGCCGATGAGGACGGCGCCGACGAGCACCAGGATGCCCGCCACCACCAGCAGAATCGTCGAGGTGCTCGACTTCTTCTGGCGGCGCCGGTCGGGCCGGTCGTCATAGCCGTAACCGCCGTCGTCCGGGTTCACGGGCGGCAGCATCGATGTCTGCCCGGCCGGGGCCGTCGCGCGCAGGGCGGTGGTCGGCTGGTCCTCGGGGCGCTGGCCGTATGCGCTGCCGTAACCGCCCGCGCCCATCGCCGTGGCCGCGGCGACCGGCTGGCCGTCGAGGCAGGCCTCGATGTCGGCGCGCATCTCGTCGGCCGACTGGTAGCGGTAGTCGGGGTCCTTGACCAGCGCCTTCAGTACGATCGCGTCCATCTCGGGCGTGATCTCGGGGTCGAAGTTGCTCGGCGGCTGGGGCTCTTCCCGGACATGCTGGTAGGCCACGGCCACCGGCGAGTCGCCGACGAACGGCGGGCGCACGGTGAGCAGCTCGTACAGCAGGCAGCCGGTCGAGTAGAGGTCGGACCTGGCGTCGACCTGCTCACCCTTGGCCTGCTCGGGGGAGAGGTACTGGGCGGTGCCGATGACCGCGGCGGTCTGGGTCATGGTCATGCCCGCGTCGCCCATGGCGCGCGCGATGCCGAAGTCCATGACCTTGACCTGGCCGGTGCGCGTCAGCATGACGTTCGCCGGCTTGATGTCGCGGTGGACGATGCCGTTGCGGTGCGAGTACTCAAGGGCCTGGAGGATGCCGGTGGTCATCTCCAGGGTGCGCTCGGGCAGCAGCTTGCGGCCGGAGTGCAGCAGCTCTCTGAGCGTTGAGCCGTCCACGTACTCCATCACGATGTACGGGATGGAGACCCCGTCGACGTAGTCCTCGCCGGTGTCGTACACCGCGACGATCGCCGGATGGTTCAGAGAGGCGGCCGACTGGGCCTCACGGCGGAACCGGGCCTGGAAGGACGGGTCACGGGCGAGGTCGGCCCGCAGCGTCTTCACGGCGACGGTGCGGCCGAGCCGGGTGTCGTGCGCGAGGTAGACCTCGGCCATGCCACCGCGGCCGAGCACCGAGCCCAGCTCGTACCGGCCGCCGAGGCGACGCGGCTCTTCCATAACAGTTCCAGCCCTCTCCGTCAGTCCCGACCGCACCCATGTGTGTGGTCCGGCGGTGTGCTGTTCGCGCATACGCTACCGGCCAAGTCGCTTGGAGTCCGCCCAAGCCCGGGACGTGATCCGCGACCGGTACCGCATTGTGCGGTCTTGAGGCGGGGTGACGGGGTGATCAGTGACATGCGTCACTGATTCCCGTCGAGCACCGCCTCCATCACCTTCTTGGCGATGGGCGCGGCGAGCCCGCCACCGCTGATGTCATCACGGGCCGTACCCGAGCTGTCCTCCACCACGACGGCCACGGCGACCGGTGAGCCTTGGTCGGTCTTGGCGTAGGAGATGAACCACGCGTACGGGCGCTCGCTGTTGTTCTCGCCGTGCTGGGCCGTACCGGTCTTGCCGCCGACCGTGACACCGTCGATCTTGGCGTTGGTACCCGTGCCCTTCTCGACCACGTTCTCCATCATCTGCTGGACGAGCTGCGCGTTCTCCTCCGAGAGCGGCTGGCTCATCTCCTCCGGCTCGGTCCGCTCCAGCACGTCGAGGTTGGGCGCTTCCAGCTTGTCGATCATGTACGGCTTCATCAGCTTGCCGTCATTGGCGATCGCGGCGGTGACCATGGCCATCTGGAGCGGGGTGGCCCGGGTGTCGAACTGGCCGATCGCCGACTGGGCGTTGCCACCGCGGTCCATTTCCTTGTTGTAGACGGAGGCGGACGCACGCACCGGAGTGAAGATCTTCGGGTCGTTGAAGCCGAACTTCTCCGCCGTCTCCACCATGTTGTCCCGGCCGACCTTGTCACCGAGGTTGGCGAAGACCGAGTTGCAGGAGACCTTCAGGGCCTCGTTCAGGCTGGCCTTCTCGCAGCCGCTGTGCTGGTTCTTCATCGGCGTGCTCGAGAGCGGGATGAGGTACGGCTCGGGTGTGTCGGTCGGCGCGTCGATGTTCTTGACGACGCCGTGCTCCAGCGCTGCGGCGGCGGTGACGGCCTTGAAGGTGGAGCCGGGCGGGTAGGTCTCCCGCAGCGCGCGGTTCAGCATCGGCTTGTCTTTGTCCGCGTTCAGCGTCTGCCAGGCCTTCCCGTCCTTGTCTGTGCGGCCGGCGAAGGAGGAGGGGTCGTACGAGGGCGTGGACGCGAGCGCCAGGATCTTCCCGGTGCGGGGGTCGATGGCCGCGACCGCGCCCTTCTTGTTTCCGAGGCCCTCGAACGCCGCCTTCTGGGCCTTGCCGTTCAGCGTGGTGACGACATTGCCGCCCTTCTTCTTCTCGCCCGTGAACATCGCCATGGTGCGGTCGAAGAAGAGCCGGTCGTCGTTGCCGCTGAGGATGTCGTCCTCGAGGTACTCGATCTGCGAGGAGCCGAAGGCCTGCGAGGCATAGCCGGTGACGGGTGCCCACATCGGGCCGTCGGTGTGCGTGCGCTTGTACTTGAAGTAGGTGTCGTCGGTCAGCTTGGAGCCGGTGATCGGCTTGCCGTCGACGATGATGTTGCCGCTCTCGGACGCATAGCGCTCGATCTGGACACGCTTGTTGCTCTTGTGGCTGCTGAGCTCTTCCGCACGGACGTACTGGAGCCAGTTGTCCCGGATGAGCAGCGCGAGGACCAGGAGGCCGCAGAAGATCGCGATACGGCGCAGGGGCTTGTTCACGGTCGGACCACCTGGGTCATCTCGGCGTCGGGGTTCGGGGCGGGGGCGGGAGCCGGCCGGCGCGCGGTGTCGCTGATACGGATCAGGATGCCGATCAGCGCCCAGTTGGCGATCACGGACGAGCCGCCGGCCGCGAGGAACGGCATCGTCATACCGGTCAGCGGGATGAGGCCCATCACACCGCCGGCGACCACGAAGACCTGGAGGGCGAAGGCGCCGGTGAGGCCGATCGCGAACAGCTTGCCGAAGGGGTCGCGGGCGGCGAGGGCGGTGCGCACACCGCGCTCGATGATCAGACCGTAGAGCAGCAGGAAGGCCATCACTCCCGCCAGTCCGAGCTCCTCGCCGACGGTGGCGAAGATGAAGTCGGAGTTGGCGGCGAACATGATGAGGTCGGAGTCGCCCTGTCCGAGACCCGTGCCGAGAGTGCCTCCTGAGCCGAAGGACATCAGCACCTGTGTCATCTGGTCGCAGGCGTAGGACATGTTGGTGTTCGGAGGAGCGGTTTTCAGGCACTCGAAGGGGTCGAGCCAGGCGGCCACCCGGGACTGCACGTGACTGGCGAACTGCGAGACGACCACCGCGCCGCCCGCCGACATCAGCAGGCCCATGACGATCCAGCTGGTGCGCTCGGTGGCCACGTACAGCATGATCACGAACATGCCGAAGAACAGCAGCGAGGTGCCGAGGTCGTTCTCGAACACCAGGACGAGCAGGCTCACCGCCCAGATCGTGACGATGGGGCCGAGGTCACGGCCCCGCGGCAGATAGAGCCCCATGAAGCGGCGGCTGGCCAGGGCCAGCGCGTCCCGCTTCACCATGAGGTAGCCGGAGAAGAAGACCGCGATGACGATCTTCGCGAACTCACCGGGCTGGATGGAGAATCCGCCCACGCGGATCCAGATCTTGGCGCCGAACACATTCGTGCCGAGACCCGGGACAAGGGGCAGCAGCAGCAGGACGAGCGAAGCCGCCATCGAGATGTAGGTGTAGCGCTGGAGGACGCGGTGGTCCTTCAGCAGCAGCAGTACGCCCACGAAGAGCGCGACGCCCATCGCCGAGTACATCAGCTGGTTGGTGGCCTGCGGGGCGAAGTTGGGGAGCGCGTTCAGCCGCGGTGACTGGTCGAGCCGCCAGATCAGCACCAGGCCGAGGCCGTTGAGTAGTGTCGCCAGCGGCAGCAGCAGCGGGTCCGAGTACTTGGCGAACTTGCGCACCATGAGGTGCGCGATGCCCGCGAGCAGGCCGAGGCCCAGGCCGTACCCGAGCATGCCGGCGGGAAGCTCGCCGGTGAGCGCGAGGCCGACATTGGCGTACGCGAACACCGGGATCGCGACGGCGAAGGCGAGCAGCAGCAGCTCGGTGTTGCGGCGGCTCGGCAGTTCGATCGCGCCGATGGTGGTCGTGTTGGTGACAACGCTCATGGTGGAGAAAGGCCCCCTACGGGTCTACCGCGTACCGCTCACTGCTTGCCGCAGTTCGTGGCGAGCTTCTGCTCCTCCTCCGAGAGGGTGGGGCCCGGAGAGGGAGCTGCGTTCGGCTTGGTCTGGGCGGACTGGTCGGAGGGCTGAGTGCCGGTGGTGCCACCGGCCTGGCCCTCGCCGGGAGGTGTGCTGGGCGTACGGTCCGCCGCGGCTTGGCGCTGCTCGTCCTTCTTGCAGGCGGCTGCCTGGGTGGAGAGCTCCACGATCTTGTCGCGCGCGGAACCGAGGCTGCTCTCGGCGATGGTCTCCTTGACCTGCTTCTGCTGATAGGGCGGCAGGTACTTGAGTTCGATCTCGGGGTGGTCCTTCTCGACCTTGGAGAGCGAGACCCAGCCCAGGTCCTGGCTGATACCGCGGTAGAGAGCGATGTGCTTGCCGTTGGCGCCGACGTAGTACTGGGTCTGGGTCCAGCGCCAGGCGCCGTACAGACCGCCGCCGAGCACGGCGAGCGCGAGCGCGCCGTACAGGGATCTCTTGAGCCACTTGCGCCCGGCAGGGGCCGGCTTGGTGAAGTCGTCGTCGGCGTACGAGCCGTAGCTGCCCTCCGGGGGCATTCCGCCGTAGCCCGCGCCTTCGCCGCTGCCGGGCGGGCCGAAGCCGCCGGCGGCGGGCGGGACGGGGCGGCCGAGGCCGGAGGCGCGTCCCGCGGGGGTCTGCATGGCGCCGTTGTCGCCGAGCGGCATCTGGTTCTCGGCGACCGCGCCGACGATCACCGGGGTGTCGTGAAGCCGGCCCGCGAGGGTGTCACCGCCGTCCACGTCGAGGACGTCCGCGACGATCACGGTGATGTTGTCGGGGCCACCGCCGCGCAGCGCGAGCTGGATCAGGTCCTGCACGGTCTCCTGCGGGCCCTGGTAGCTGGCGAGGGTGTCCTCCATCGTCTGGTGGGACACGACACCGGACAGCCCGTCGGAGCAGATGAGGTAGCGGTCGCCGGCCCTGACCTCGCGGATGGAGAGATCGGGCTCCACATGGTCACCGCTGCCCAGGGCGCGCATCAGCAGCGAGCGCTGCGGGTGGGTGGTGGCCTCTTCCTCGGTGATCCGGCCCTCGTCCACGAGGCGCTGCACCCAGGTGTGGTCCTGGGTGATCTGGGTCAGCAGCCCGTCACGGAGCAGATACGCGCGGGAGTCGCCGACATGCACGAGCCCGAGGCGCTGGCCGGTCCACAGCAGTGCGGTGAGGGTGGTTCCCATGCCTTCGAGCTGGGGGTCCTCCTCGACCATGGCGCGCAGCTGGTCGTTGGCGCGCTGAACGGCGGTGCCGAGTGAGGTGAGGATGTCGGAGCCCGGGACGTCGTCATCGAGCTGCACCAGCGTCGAGATCACCTCGGACGAGGCGACTTCTCCGGCTGCCTGGCCGCCCATGCCGTCCGCGATGGCGAGCAGCCGAGGGCCGGCGTAGCCGGAGTCCTCGTTGCCTTCGCGGATCATGCCCTTGTGCGATCCGGCGGCGAAGCGCAGTGACAGACTCATGCGCACCTGCCCTGTCGACGCTGCTTCGGGGTACAGCCGGTCTCGAGCCACACTGCCCACCCTCCGGTCGGGAGCCGCCGGGCCCGGCCCAGTGCCGGTACCGCCGCGGAAGCCCCGTCGGGGACCGCAGCGGCTCGCTCGCTCCGCTCGCTCATTGTCGTACTACTTCCGCAGCTCGATGACGGTCTTGCCGATACGGATCGGCGCGCCCAGCGGAATCGGTGTCGGGGTGGCGAGGCGGGCACGGTCGAGGTAGGTGCCGTTGGTCGACCCGAGGTCCTCGACGATCCACTGTCCGTCACGGTCGGGATAGATCCTGGCATGCCGGCTCGACGCGTAGTCGTCGTCCAGCACGATGGTCGAGTCGTGTGCCCGGCCCAGCGTGATGGTCTGCCCCTGCAGGGCGACCGTGGTGCCCGTAAGGCTGCCCTCGGACACCACAAGCTTGGTCGGCGCCCCGCGGCGCTGGCGGCCTGCTTGCTGCTGGCGCTGCTGCGGCGGCGCGGCCGGCTGGCGGCCGGTCCCGGTCTGCTGCTGCCGGTTCTCGGCGCCCCGGCGCGAACCGCGCTGGGTGACCCGCGTACCGAACAGGTCGCTTCGGATGACCTGTACGGCCACGATCACGAACAGCCACAGAACGGCCAGGAAACCCAGCCGCATGACCGTCAGGGTCAGCTCTGACATTGCCCCCGCTTCACCCTTCGGCTTGCCGGTAAACGATGGTGGTGCTGCCCACGACGATCCGCGAGCCGTCGCGGAGCGTAGCGCGGGTGGTGTGTTGCCCGTCCACCACGATGCCGTTGGTGGACCCCAGATCCTGGATCGTCGAGGGCGTGCCGGTCCGGATCTCGCAATGGCGGCGGGAAACGCCGGGGTCGTCGATCCGCACGTCCGCGTCGGTGCTGCGTCCCAGCACCATTGTCGGGCGTGAGATCTGGTGGCGGTTGCCGTTGATCTCGATCCAGCGGCGCACCTGGGCGCCCGGCGCCGAGCCTCCCGGGCGTCCGGGCGTGGAGCCCGGCCGGTTCGTCCCGGGTGGCGGTGCCGACGGCATGGGAGGTGCCGCAGCAGGAGGGTAACCGTAACCGCCGCCCTGTGGGGCGCCTGTGGAAAAGCCCTGAGGCCCGCCGCCGGCGAGGCCGCGCTCGGGCGCGCGGTCGGGCGACTGTGACGTACTCGACGCGAGCGTACGGCTGCGGACCCGGTACAGACCGGTGTCGAGGTCGTCCGCCTTCTCCAGATGGACCTTGATCGGGCCCATGAAGGTGTACCGCTGCTGCTTGGCGTAGTCCCGGACCATGCCGGAGAGCTCGTCGCCGAGCTGGCCGGAGTACGGGCTGAGGCGCTCGAAGTCCGGGGTGCTCAGCTCGACGATGAAGTCATTGGGGACGACGGTCCGCTCGCGGTTCCAGATGGTGGCGTTGTTGTCGCACTCGCGCTGGAGGGCGCCCGCGATCTCGACGGGCTGCACCTCGGACTTGAAGACCTTGGCGAAGGTGCCGTTCACCAGGCCTTCGAGCCGCTGCTCGAAACGCTTCATGACTCCCATGGGGCACCTCCTCCGGTGTTGTCGTCCTGGTACTGCTTACCGATCGTATCCACGCGTGGGGAAATCGGCTGGTTCCCCTTCCCTGCCCCGTCGATGAGTGTCACCTCTCACACGGATCGCCATACGGATCGTAGAGGCGGCCTCCTCACAGTGTCCCGCACCGGAGAAGCTCCCCGGGTGTGAGGTGGCGAACCTCCGGGGCGTCCCGCGTACCGGATGCCCCTGCCGGCCCCGCTTCCCGACCGGCTGCCCCGGCTCCGCCCACTCTCCGTGTCTGCCCGCCCTGCCCGTCTTCCGCACCTGTCTTCCGCACTCTCCTCCTCGTCTCCTCCACCAGCGGGGGCCGAGGCAAACGCGCGTGAACGGACCCTCCGCAGCGTGCTAATGTTCTGCATGTCGCAAGGCGCTCGCACCGAACAGGTGGGAGCGGGGCGGCAACACCCAATGCGCGGGTGGCGGAATAGGCAGACGCGCTGGATTCAGGTTCCAGTGCCCGAAAGGGCGTGGGGGTTCAACTCCCCCCTCGCGCACCATGAGAAACCGACGAAACGGGTTCTCGCCGGAGACGAAAGTCTCGGTGAGGGCCCGTTTCGCGTTGTCTGGGCAGCCTCCTCCTGCGGGTGCCGTGGGCTGCGTTTCTATGTGAAAGGGCACACATCGTGTCATATGTCACGATGTGTGCCCTGGATCGCAGTCGATCTTCAGCGCAGCCGGGGGCGAGGCAGGAGGGCCCGGGGCCCGGCCTCTCCGATCCAACCCACGTCGGCTTGGGGCGGGATGGCGTCGCCGAGGTGCTGGAAGCCGTAGAGGACGTTCATGGCGCAGTGTTTCGACGCCGTCCTCGTTCCCGGTGGTCAGGCATCCGCCAACGCGCCCGCAACAGGTGTACAGCCCAAGATCGTTGAGCTCTGACGAGCATGCGTGGAGCCGCTCGAACGCTGCCCAAAGGTCATGGGCCACCGCGATGGCCTGGATGTCCCAAGTTCCGTGGCAGGACAGAAGCGGTCCGATCGGGCTTAATTGAAGAAGAGACGTTTGACGCGGAACACAAGGCGTCGCGGTGGACAACAGCACCGACTGCGGGTGAGCTCGTATGTTCTTGAGGGAATGCGCTCGGCTCAGCGCCCATGGCCTTGCGACGGCTGCTCGGGTCGACGCGGCCCCGTGGGTGGCGGGGGAATGGTCGTGAAACCCGGCAGCGGCGCCCGTGCCGCCCATGCGCAGAGGGACGCCGCCGAGACTGACGCGGCCGAGGCCGGGGCATCGCGCAGTATCGAGTCCCACCTGGCGGAAGTGCTGGCCGAGGTTCTGCGAACCAGCGAGGTGTCGGTCGGCAGCAACTTCTTCACCGACCTGGGTGCTGACTCGTTGGTGATGGCGCAGTTCTGTGCGCGGGTGCGCAAGCGGGATGATCTGCCGACGGTGTCGATGAAGGACGTCTACGAGCACACGACGATCCGCAGCCTGGCCGCCGCGTTTCCGGGAACCGACGTCTCCCCGGCTCCGGCTCACACCCCGCCGTCCGCTGTCACACCCACACCGGTCCAGGCCACTGGCGAGCCGTCAGCCGAGTCGGACAAGCCCGTGGAGCGGACCCTCCCGTATGTACTCTGCGGGGCGGCCCAGCTCCTCTTCTTCCTTGTCGTCTCCTGCTTGGGGGCCCTCGTCGCCATCGAGGGCTACGAGTGGGTCGTGGCCGCATCGGGGGCGGCGGACCTCTATGTCCGGGCGGTCCTCTTCGGCCTCGTGGTGTTCTTCGGCCTGTGCGCCCTTCCGGTCGTCGCGAAGTGGGCACTCGTCGGCCGCTACACCCGGCGCAGGATCCGCGTGTGGAGCCTTGGCTATCTGCGTTTCTGGTGCGTGAAGTCTCTGATCCGCACCAGTCCGGCGCGGCTGCTCGCCGGTTCACCGCTGTATGTGCTCTATCTGCGGGCTCTCGGCGCACACATCGGGAAAGGCGTGACGATTCTTTCGCGCACCGTACCGGTCTGTACTGATCTGCTCACCGTCGGTCGGGATGCTCTCGTCCGCAAGGACGTGCTCCTGTCCTGTTACCGGGCGCACGACGGGTGGATCGAGACGGGCCCCGTCACCCTGGGCGCAGGGGTGATCGTCCATGAGCAGACCGTGCTCGACATCGACACTTCGATGGGCGACGGCGCCCAGCTCGGCCATGCCTCGTCCCTGCAACCAGGACAGGCCGTCCCCGCTGGTGAGACCTGGCACGGCTCACCAGCGCAGGCGGCGACGACCGACTACGGCGCCGTCGCACCCGCCGAGTGCGGCACCCTGCGCAGAATTCTCTACAGTCTGGGCCAGTTGGGGGCCATGCTGCTGGTGTACCTGCCGCTGACGGTGGCCGGCGTGAGCCTGTTGCTCACGGTCATGCCGCGGCTGAGCGGGGTGCTGAACCCGGTGACGTCGGTGGTCACCAGTCCCGTGTTCTTCCTCGACGCTCTGCTGGCTTCCCTGGTGGCCTTCTTCGGCGCCCTGCTGGTGGGGCTGCTCCTGGTGGGCACGCTGCCGCGGCTGCTGGGCCTGGCGATCAAGCCGTACAAGGTCTATCCCCTGTACGGCTTCCACTACGGCATCCAGCGGGCCGTCCTGAGGCTGACCAACATCAGGTTCTTCACCACTCTCTTCGGGGACAGTTCCGCGATCGTGCACTATCTGCGCTGCCTGGGGTACGACCTGTGCCGTATCGAGCAGACGGGGTCGAACTTCGGCACGCTGGTCAAGCACGACAGCCCCTACTTGAGCACGGTCGGCAGCGGGACGATGGTGGCCGACGGCCTGTCGATCATCAACGCCGACTTCTCCAGCACGTCCTTCCGCTTCTCCAGGACCGCGATCGGGCCGAGCAACTTCCTCGGCAACAACGTCGCCTATCCCCCGAGCGGGCGCACGGGCGACAACTGCCTGCTCGCGACCAAGGTCATGGTCCCCGTCGACGGGCCCGTACGTGAAGGCGTGGGTCTGCTGGGATCGCCCAGCTTCGAGATACCGCGCACGGTGCTGCGCGACACCCGGTTCGACCATCTGGCCACGGGCGACGAGCTGCGGCGGCGTCTGGCAGCCAAGAACCGGCACAACGCCGTCACCGCGAGCCTTCATCTGGCGGCCCGGTGGTTCCATTTCTTCGTACTCGCCCTCATCGCCATGGCCGCCGTCGACCTCTACCACCTCCACGGTGCGCCGGTGCTGGGGCTCGCCAGCCTGCTCACCATGGCGTTCACCATTGTCTTCTTCACTCTGATCGAGCGGGCGGTCACCGGTTTCAGGAGCTTGGAGCCGCTGTACTGCTCGATCTACGACCCCGCGTTCTGGTCGCACGAACGCTTCTGGAAACTGACCTCGCACCGCTATATGCAGGCTTTCAACGGCACTCCGTTCAAATCCCTGGTGTGGCGGCTGCTGGGCACCAGGGTGGGGCGGCGCGTCTTCGATGACGGCTGCACGCTCATCGAACGGACCCTGGTGAGCATCGGAGACGACTGCACCCTCAACGCCGCGAGCGTCATCCAGTCGCACTCCCAGGAAGACGGTGCCTTCAAGTCCGACCACGCCACGATCGGAAGGGGCGTGACCCTCGGAGTGGGAGCGTTCGTCCACTACGGCACGACCATCGGCGACCGGGCACAACTCGCGGCAGACACCTTCCTGATGAAGGGTGAGGAGGTGCCCCCTCGGGCGCGGTGGGGCGGGAACCCGGCTGCGGAGCTGGCGTCGTCGTAGGCGAAGACGCCGAACGGCCGCAGGAGGCGAGAGCCTGCGGGCGGTCTTCCACGCGGCAGAGCCCGCATCGTGGCTTGGGACACGATGCGGGCTCTGCCGCAGGGTGGGTCGTCA
>NZ_JBHXFA010000181.1:0-12304 GCF_042724175.1 Streptomyces sp. NPDC127084 | reverse complement strand
CCCCTGGGTGGGCTGCCCTACGCGGTGTTCCTGAGGGTCCCGGGGGTGCCGTTACTCTTGAGTGGTTCCCATCCGTCCTAAGTGCGCCCTGGAGTCCGTGTCGTGCGTATCGATCTGCACACCCACTCCACGGCTTCGGACGGTACGGACACCCCCGCCGAACTGGTCCGCAACGCCGTCGCCGCCGGACTCGACGTCGTCGCGCTGACCGACCACGACACCGTCGCCGGGCATGCCGAGGCCCTCGCCGCCCTCGCCG
Organism: Streptomyces sp. NPDC127084; assembly: GCF_042724175.1. Taxonomy (NCBI): domain Bacteria; kingdom Bacillati; phylum Actinomycetota; class Actinomycetes; order Kitasatosporales; family Streptomycetaceae; genus Streptomyces; species Streptomyces sp. NPDC127084. The sequence goes on along the minus strand of NZ_JBHXFA010000181.1, from coordinate 12,045 downwards.
GGCAGAGCGCCCCCCTCACCCTTGTCACCGGAGCCGAACTCTCCTGCCGGGCCGATGGGGTGAGCCTGCATATGCTGGCCTATCTCTTCGATCCGGAGGAGCCCGAGCTGGCGCGCGAGCGCGAGCTGGTCAGGGACGACCGGGTGCCGCGGGCCAAGGCCATGGTCGCCAAGCTCCAGGAGCTGGGCGTACCGGTCACGTGGGAGCAGGTGGCCCGTATCGCCGGGCACAGCGGCGAGGCAACCGGCAAGGTCTCCGTCGGCCGCCCTCATATCGCCTCCGCGCTCGTCGAGCTCGGCGTCGTCCCGGATGTCTCCGCCGCCTTCACGCCCGACTGGCTGGCGAACGACGGGCGGGCCTATGTCGAGAAGCACGAGCTCGACCCCTTCGACGCCATCCGCCTGGTCAAGGCGGCCGGAGGCGTCACGGTCTTCGCCCACCCGCTCGCCGTCACCCGCGGGCAGGTGGTGCCGGAGGGCACCATCGCCCGGCTGGCGGAGGCCGGGCTCGACGGCATAGAGGTGGACCACATGGACCACGACGAGGCGTCCCGTGCCCAGTTGCGCGGCCTCGCCGCCGAGCTCGGGCTGCTCACCACCGGGTCCAGCGACTACCACGGCAGCCGCAAGACCTGCCGGCTCGGGGAGTACACGACCGACCCGGAGATCTACGGCGAGATCACGCGCCGCGCGACCGGCGCTTTCCCGGTCCCCGGTACGGGCGGAACGCCCGCCCGCTGACCACCGGAGCGCCGCCTTCGGCGTTGTCCCACACCTCGACTGACACGCGCTGATCCCGCTCGTCGCTGATCCGGTACGCACACTCGGTACACGCACCCGGCATGCACGCGGTACCGGCGGACCGGCTCGGTGCACCAAGCCACGGGCCACCACGCGCGCACCACACCCAGCACATCCACCACACCCCTGCAAGGCACCACTGTGTTCGACGTCGCCGTCTTCGGTTCGCTCTTCCTCACCCTCTTCGTGATCATGGATCCCCCCGGGATCACGCCGATCTTTCTCGCCCTCACCTCCGGTCGCGCCACCAAGGTGCAGCGGCGGATGGCCTGGCAGGCCGTGGCGGTGGCGTTCGGAGTCATCACCGTGTTCGGCATCCTCGGCCAGCAGATCCTCGGGTATCTCCATGTCTCTGTCCCCGCCCTGATGATCGCGGGCGGGCTGCTCCTGCTGCTGATCGCCCTGGACCTGCTCACCGGCAAGACCGACGAGCCCAAGCAGACGAAGGACGTCAATGTCGCGCTCGTCCCCCTCGGGATGCCGCTGCTGGCCGGTCCCGGAGCCATCGTCTCGGTGATCCTCGCGGTGCAGAACGCCTCCGGGACCGGGGAGCAGGTCGCCGTCTGGGCGGCGATCGTCGCCATGCACGCCGTGCTGTGGCTGACCCTGCGCTACTCGCTGCTGATCATCCGGCTGATCAAGGACGGCGGGGTGGTCCTGGTGACCCGGCTCGCCGGAATGATGCTGTCGGCGATCGCGGTGCAGCAGATCATCAACGGCGTCACTCAGGTGATCCAGGGATAGTAGCCCGGTACGGATGACCGCAACCAAAACCCCCCCCCACGAAGGTCACCGGGCGGGGGCGATGTGCGCTCGACCCATGGCCGACGGCATCGACGGTGTCGTGCGGTGTTGCCGTGCGGGCCGTGCGGGCTGTGCGGGCTGTGCGGGCTGTGCAGGTTATGAGGCCGCGCATTCGGCCGGCCGGATGTAGATCCGCTGGCCGATCGCGGCCGCCTGGAGGACCATCCGGTTGACGGAGGCGGCATCGACAACGGTGCTGTCAACGGCCGTGCCGTCGACGTCGTCCAGTCGCATGATCTCGAAGCGCATATAGAGCTTCTCCCTTCTGTCCGTCCCAGTTCCACCCTTGCCAACAGGAGCAGAGCCGCAAACATTCCCTACGCTAAAGAAAATTTTTGGATGACTAACTACTGGCCGGTATGGCACCGCGGCCGCACCACAATGAGATCCATGAGATCCATGAGGCCCATATGAACGACATGAGCGGCGACGATGAGCTTCAGCTCCACCGCATCAGCGCCCGCCTGGAGCGCACCAACGAGCTGCTCCAGCGCATGCTCGCCGAGGTCGCCAAGACCCCGTCCACACATGCCATCTTCGTGGACGCCGGTTACGTCTATGCTTCCGCCGGATTGCTGGTCGCGGGCACCGAGGACCGGCGCTCCTTCGATCTGGACGCCGAAGGACTGATCGAGGCCTTCATCGACAAGGCCCGCACGATCTTCGCGGACAGTCGGCTGCTCAGGGTCTACTGGTACGACGGTGCCCGGCGCCGTATCCACACCGCCGAGCAGCAGGCCATCGCCGAACTCCCCGACGTCAAGGTCCGGCTGGGCAATCTGAACGCCAACAACCAGCAGAAGGGCGTCGACTCCCTCATCCGCACCGACCTGGAGTCACTGGCACGGCACCGGGCGATCAGTGACGCGGCACTCGTCGGCGGCGACGAGGATCTGGTCTCCGCCGTCGAGGCGGCACAGGGATACGGCGCGCGAGTCCACCTCTGGGGCATCGAGGCGGCGGACGGGCGCAATCAGGCGGAGCCGCTGCTCTGGGAGGTCGACAGCCAGCGCACCTTCGACCTCGACTTCTGCCGCCCGTACGTGACCCGGCGGCCCGTCACCACATACGAGGACGACACCCCCACCCCGTCCCGCGACGACGTGCGCCTCGTCGGCGCCCAGATAGCGGCCACCTGGATCGCCGAGCGCGGCCGGGCGACGATGCTGGAGCTGCTTCCCGGGCACCCCTACCTGCCCGGCCCGGTGGACCAGGACCTGCTCATAGAGGCGGAGAAACGGCTCCAGCACTCCCTGCGCGGCTACGCCCACCTCAGGCGCGCCTTGCGGGACGGCTTCTGGCAGCACCTCCAGAGCCGGCTCTGACGCCCGGGCTTCCGGCTTGTCAGGGCTCTGCGGGCTCAGTGCTCGCGCTCGTGCTCGTGCCAGAACCGTGCCAGTGCCTCGGCTGTCTCTACGGGCCGGTCGGTGTTCGGTGAGTGCTGGGCGCCGTCGATGACGGTGCGCCGTGCGCCGAGCCGTACCGCCATCTCGTCCATCAGGGGCACGGGCCAGGTGTCGTCGTACTCACCGGAGACCACGTGCTTCGGCAGTCGCACCGCGGCCAGCTCGTCCACCCGGTCCGGCTCGATGGTGAGCTGGTGGCCGGTGGCGAGCAGCTGGTGCGGGTTATGCCGCAGCCAGCGGTGCCGCAGATCTTCGCGGTCCCCGTTGAGCGCTGCCTCCTCCGGGGTGTCCATGGCCCGCATGGCCTCCCAGATCTCGGTCATGCTCATCGCCGCGATGGCCTCGCTCAGCAGCTTCACCTTGTCGCGCTGCTCGGGGGCGATACGGGCCGGACCCGACGAGATCAGCGTGAGTGTGACGAACGGCCGCGCGTCGCTGAGGACTGCGGCACGGGAGATCTGGCCGCCCAGCGAATGCCCGACCAGGTGGAGGGGACCGCCGACCGCCGCTGCCTGGGCCAGCACATCCCTGGCCAGCTCGTCCTGGACGTAAGCCTCCTGGGACGGGGGCCCTTCGCTTTCGTACTGGCCGCGGCCGTCGATCGCGATGGCGCGGTACCCGGCGGCGGTGAGCGGCTCCAGCATGGCGATGAAGTCCTCCTTGCTCCCGGTGTATCCGGGCAGGAGGAGCGCGGTGCCCCGGGGTGAGCCGTCCGGCTGGGCGTCCAGCACGGCGAAGTCGCCGCGCGAGGTCTCCAGCATGCGGGACCGGGCGCAGGCGGGGGGCGCAAAGGTGGGCGGGCGGCTCATACGAAGAGGTTACCGAGCAGTGGGGGGGGGTGGCGGGACAACGGGCGAGGGGGGAGGGCCCAGGGACCCCGAGAGCGGCCGCGGGGGGGGGGGGGGGGGGCCACTGGGGGGGGGGGCGCCAATACTCCGAGTCGTCCCCCCTCGGTGCCCACCCCCCCCCCCGGGGGGGGCACGGGCTCTTCCCGACGAACTCGGCCGACGGCCGGATGGACTCAGCTCTCAGGCTGGGTCACGGCCTTCGCGCGGGTGGCGCGGCGGCGGCGCGGCTTCGCGGGCTCCGCGGCAACCTCGCCGGTGGCCGACTCGGTCCCGGCGGCCTCGGTCATCACGGCGGCCTCGGTCGCCGGGGCGCCGACGGTCACGGCCTTGGCGGCGGCGGCGCGGGTGCGGCGGCGGCGCGGCTTCGCGGGCTCGGCTGCCTCGTCCATGGCCGGCTCGGCCACCGCTTCGGCGGTCACCGGGGCCTCGGCGCCGGCACTTGCACGGGTGCGGCGGCGGCGCGGCTTCGCGGGCTCGGCTGCCTCGTCCGCGGCCGGCTCGGCCACCGCTTCGGCGGTCACCGGGGCCTCGGCGGTACCGGCGCCGGCGCTGACACGGGTGCGGCGGCGGCGCCGCGGGGTACGCGGAGCCGTGTCCTCGCCCATGTCGGACGGGTCCGGCGCGTCCGACGGTGTGGGCTCGACGGACTCCGCCGCCGCACCCTCGGTCTCGTCAACCGCCGAACCGCCCCGCGTACGCCGCCGCTGGCGCGGAGTGCGCGTGCGAGCCGGGGGCTCCTCCTTCTTCGCCCGCCCGGAACGGCCACGGCCGCCGGGCTCCCCGAGGTCCTCGATCTCCTCGGCGGCGAGGCCGGCGCGGGTCCGCTCGGCACGGGGCAGCACGCCCTTGGTGCCGGCGGGGATGCCCAGCTCCTCGAAGAGGTGCGGCGACGTCGAGTAGGTCTCCAGCGGATCGCTGAAGCCCAGGTCCAGTGCCTTGTTGATCAGCTGCCAGCGCGGGATGTCGTCCCAGTCGACCAGCGTCACGGCGGTACCGGACGCGCCCGCGCGGCCGGTACGGCCGATGCGATGCAGATACGTCTTCTCGTCCTCGGGCGACTGGTAGTTGATCACATGCGTGACGCCCTCGACGTCGATGCCGCGGGCGGCGACATCGGTGCAGACGAGTACGTCCACCTTGCCGTTGCGGAAAGCGCGCAGCGCCTGCTCACGGGCGCCCTGCCCCAGGTCGCCGTGGACGGCGCCGGAGGCGAAGCCGCGCCGCGACAGCTGCTCCGCGATGTCCGCGGCCGTACGCTTCGTACGGCAGAAGATCATCGCGAGTCCGCGGCCCTCGGCCTGCAGGATGCGCGCGACCATCTCCGGCTTGTCCATCGAGTGAGCCCGGTAGACGCGCTGGGTGATGTTGGCGACGGTCGCGCCCTGGTCGTCCGGGGCGGTCGCGCGAATGTGCGTCGGCTGCGACATGTAGCGGCGGGCGAGACCGATCACGGCGCCGGGCATGGTCGCCGAGAAGAGCATGGTCTGGCGCTTGGCCGGCAGCAGCTGGATGATCTTCTCGACGTCGGGCAGGAAGCCGAGGTCGAGCATCTCGTCGGCCTCGTCCAGCACCAGTGCCTTGACCTTCGACAGGTTCAGCTTGCGCTGGCCCGCGAGATCGAGCAGTCGGCCGGGGGTGCCGACGACGACGTCGACACCCTTCTTGAGGGCTTCGACCTGCGGCTCGTAGGAACGGCCGCCGTAGATCGCGAGCACTCGGACGTTGCGCACCTTGCCGGCCGTCAGCAGGTCATTGGTGACCTGCGTGCACAGCTCGCGGGTGGGCACGACCACCAGTGCCTGCGGGGTGTCGGTCAGCTCCTCCGGCTTGGCGCGGCCCGCCTCGACGTCCACGGGCACGATGACCCGCTCCAGCAGCGGAAGGCCGAAGCCGAGGGTCTTGCCCGTACCGGTCTTGGCCTGCCCGATCACGTCCGTGCCGGAGAGTGCGACGGGGAGGGTCATCTCCTGGATGGGGAAGGGGGTGACGATGCCGACGGCCTCGAGGGCCTCGGCGGTCTCGGGGAAGATCCCGAGTTCACGGAAAGTCTTGATCTGCGTAGTCAGGGTGTTGCCTCTTCTGTGAGACGCGGCATGAGGCGAACGCTGGGGGTCTTACCGCACCTTTGGTACTGGTGGACCGGCCGTGGGGTGGCCGGAAGGCGCGGGACCACTGCCGTCGCTCGAGCGCTCATGCCGCTGAGGGCCCCTCGTGTGCGAAAGGGTGCACAGAGGGCTGTCGGGTCGGAGCCGATCGGGCCACCGACCGGGCATCCTCATTCAGTAGGGCCCGTCCAGGGCCCGTCATTCATAGGGCCCGTCCGCGTACGCGACTGTGCATACGTCACGGGCTCTCATAGCACTGTACCCCGGATTCGCGCATCTGTGTTGGGCGAATTCCGGCGAGCCATCTTGTGCCGGGTGCTGACCAGGGCCTTCAGCCAACCGGGCGGCGGGCTATTGTGCGCTCCATGGAGACGTCAGACAACGCGACCGAGCCGGTGTCCGGCACCGACGACGAACTCACCGGGATCGCCGCCCAGGACTGGGCCGCGGCCTCGGCCGATCCGCAGTACCGTGCCGCGGTGGTGGATCTGCTGGGCGCGCTCGCCTACGGCGAACTGGCGGCTTTCGAGAGGCTCGCGGAGGACGCCAAGCTGGCGCCCACGCTGGCCGACAAGGCGGAGCTGGCGAAGATGGCCTCGGCGGAGTTCCACCACTTCGAGCGGCTGCGGGACAGGCTGGCCGCGATCGAGACGGACCCGACCGCCGCCATGGAGCCGTTCGCGGCGGCGCTGGACGAGTTCCACCGGCAGACCGCGCCGTCGGACTGGCTGGAGGGGCTGGTCAAGGCGTATGTCGGCGACTCGATCGCCAGCGACTTCTACCGCGAGGTCGCCGTGCGTCTGGATTCGGACACCCGCGGTCTGGTCCTGGCGGTGCTGGATGACACAGGCCACGGCAACTTCGCCGTGGAGAAGGTGCGCGCCGCTATCGAGGCGGACCCCCGGGTCGGTGGACGGCTCGCGCTGTGGGCGCGCCGGCTGATGGGCGAGGCGCTGTCCCAGGCGCAGCGGGTCGTCGCGGAGCGGGACGCGCTGTCGACGATGCTGGTGGGCGGGGTCGCGGGCGGTTTCGACCTGGCGGCGGTAGGCGAGATGTTCACCCGTATCACCAAGGCGCACACCAAGCGGATGGCCGCGCTGGGGCTGGCGGCTTAGTCACGGCCGACCTGGCGCCGCCCGAAGTCCCCGTGTGCGTTGCAGGTGGGCTGACCTGATGTGCGGACGGACTGCGTCTTCCGGGAGACGAGAGCCTGGCGGGTGGGCGGGGATCAGGCTGCGGCTGATCCCCGCCGGAGCCTGCGGCCCGCGGGGCGGACCAGCAGCGACAGGGTGACGCCCGCGACGAGCAGCGCTCCGGCCAGGGTGGCGAGCTGATGGCCGGATCCGATCGCCGAATGCGTGAGATACGCCCCGAAGAGCGCACCCACCGCGCCGGTCCCGTACACCGTGCGCGGTGCGGGTAGCCGCTCGGAAAGCCATCGCACGGCCGCCCAGGACAGCACGATTCCGAGTAGCAGGGAGCCGAGAGCTTCCACGATCACCACGGATCACCTCATGTGCGCCGATCCCCGGACTGCTCCTCCCGCCGGCGCGGGAGGAACCCCGGGGATCCCAGGGCATTTGCGGTCACAGGCCGTCCTACCCGAACCCACCATGACGCAATCCCCGCCGCAACCCGAGCATGCGAAGGGCCCGGCGGTATCCGCCGGGCCCTCGAAAGCAAGAGCGATTCAGAGTGCTCCGAAGCCGACGCGGCGCGCCGTCACCTCGCCGATCTCCACGTAGGCGATCCGGTCGCCGGGCACGAGCACCTTGCGGCCCTTCTCGTCCACCAGGCTGAGCAGCTGCGCCTTGCCGGACAGGGCGTCGGCCACGGCCTGCTCCACCTCCTCGGCGGTCTGACCGCTCTCCAGAACGATCTCCCGGGGCGCGTGCTGCACGCCGATCTTGACCTCCACGGCTTTGTCCCTCCGAACGGTCAGCTATGCGCGGTCAGCCGCGCCGTACGCTGCACACATTAGCCCGGTAAGGGGACCGGGCACGGCGCCCTGGCGCACGCTGGGAGCGAACAGGGGGACGCGCATGGGCGGTCGGGTCCTCCGGACGGCCCCCGGCGCCGGACGGCTCGCCGCGGTCCGGGTCAGGCGCTCTCGCCGCCCTGGAGCGGGAACCCGGCGATGCCGCGCCACGCCAGCGAGGTCAGCAGCTGGACCGCCTGATCCCGAGGGATCGAGGACTCGCTGGACAGCCAGTAGCGCGCCACGACCTGCGACACACCGCCGAGCCCGACGGCCAGCAGCATGGACTCCTCCTCGGTCAGCGCGGTGTCCTCGGCGATGACCTGCGAGATCGCCTCCGCGCACTGCAACGACACCCGCTCCACGCGCTCACGAACGGCGGGCTCGTTGGTCAGGTCCGACTCGAACACCAGACGGAACGCGCCGCCCTCGTCCTCCACATAGGCGAAGTAGGCGTCCATGGTCGCCGCGACCCGCAGCTTGTTGTCCGACGTCGAGGCGAGGGCGCCCCGTACCGCCTGGAGCAGCGACTCGCAGTGCTGGTCGAGGAGCGCGAGGTAGAGCTCCAGCTTCCCGGGGAAGTGCTGGTAGAGCACCGGCTTGCTGACGCCGGCGCGCTCGGCGATGTCGTCCATCGCCGCGGAGTGGTAGCCCTGGGCGACAAACACCTCCTGGGCCGCACCCAGGAGCTGGTTGCGTCGGGCACGGCGCGGCAGGCGGGTGCCTCGCGGGCGCGCCGCCTCTGTCTGCTCGATGGCTGTCACGCCGCCTCCCACGTTCGATGTACACGCACAGTGTCCTGTGCCGCGGCCACTAGCCGCGCCCGCCATCGTACTTTTCGGTAACCGTGGTGTGCGCGGTGCGAGCGCAGAATTTCACGTACCGGACGCCCACGGAACCCGGAACGGACCGGAAGCCGACCGAATCAGCGGTAGTCGTCCTCGTCCAGCGCGACCACTCGTGCCTGTTCCGCCGCGTCGGCCTCGTTGGCGGCGAACAAGCTGATTCCCGTCAGCGGGTCATCCCGGCGCTGCTGTAGTTCCGTGTGCTGCTCCGCGGCGTCCGCCTCGGGGACCTCCTCATCGAGCCCCTCGAGGTCGGCGAGCTCGTCAGGAGCGATCGCCTGGCCCTGGTCGTCCTCCGCGAAGGTGTCCGGGTCCGCCGGATCGACAGCCATCGGGATCCCTTTCCTGTGCGTCCGGGGCAGCAGGGGGCGGGGTGCGTGCCCTGTATAGATACGAGCGTAGGAGTTCCTCCTGCCCGGCGCTATGCGGTGGAGTGTGCCGTTTCGGTGTCGATCCGGAGCGCGGACGGGTGCGAACGGCCCGCAGGCCGGTTCCGGTGCCGGTGGCGGAGCCGTCCCGGAGGCGCGTGGGGGAGCCGGGACGTGTGACGGCGAACACAGCATTGGTGGCGTGATCGTCTCGTAACATTGCCCCCATGTCTTCGACCGAGCTGCCGGGTTCCCGCGCCTCCGCACCGGTTCCGCGGACCCGTGCCGTGCGGGTCGCGGCGGGTGAGGAGCTGCGCTCCGTCACCCTGCCCGGTCTGACGCTCACCGTGCGCGCGCGTCCCCCCGCTGCCGCCGGGCTGCCCCGCGCGCTCTACGTACACGGTCTCGGCGGCTCGTCCCAGAACTGGTCCGCGCTGATGGAGCGGCTCGAAGGCCGGGTGGACGGCGAGGCGGTCGACCTGCCCGGATTCGGCGACTCACCGCCGCCGGACGACGGGAACTACTCGGTCACGGGGCATGCCCGCGCCGTCATCCGGATGATGGACGCCTCCGGGCGCGGTCCTGCGCACCTGATCGGGAACTCGCTGGGTGGCGCGATCTGCACCCGTATCGCCGCCGTCCGGCCCGACCTCGTCCGCACCCTCACCCTTGTCTCGCCCGCGCTGCCCGAGCTGCGTGCCCAACGCTCCGCCTGGCCCACGGCGGCGCTCGCACTGCCCGGTGTGGCCCGGTTGTTCAGCCGTATGACGAAGCACTGGACCCCGGAGATGCGGGTCCGCGGGGTCATGGCCCTCTGCTACGGAGACCCGGGCCGGGTGACCGACCAGGGCTTCCGGCATGCAGTCGAGGAGATGGAGCGACGGCTCGAACTCCCGTACTTCTGGGACGCGATGGCGCGCTCGTCCCGCGGCCTCGTGGACGCCTATACGCTCGGCGGGCAGCACGGACTGTGGCGGCAGGCGGAACGGGTGCTCGCGCCCACGCTCCTGGTCTACGGATGCCGGGACCAGCTCGTCTCGTACCGGATGGCACGTAAGGCCGCCGCGGCGTTCCGTGACTCACGACTGCTGACCCTGCCGGACGCCGGACACGTCGCCATGATGGAGTACCCGGAGACGGTGGCGGCGGCCGTCAGGGCATTTCTCGACGACAACAGCGGCAGGAGCTGATCCGGGGCGTGGGACGACACAGCCGCAAGGGCCCCGCACCCAAGGCCGCGGACAGCAGGAACGCGGGGGCCGCCCCGGCGGCGAACGGTGACGGGGGCGGGCGCGGGGAGTACGGCGGCCGGAGCGCGTACCCGACCCCGGCGCACGGCACCCCCGAGTACGGCACTCCCGCGCACGGCACCCCCGAGTACGGGGTCCCGGTGTACGGCACTCCCGCGCATGGAATCCCGGTGTACGGCACTCCCGCGCACGGGGTCCCGGCGTACGGCAACACGCCCGCCCGTACGCCGTCGTACGACACCCCCGTCCACGGCACACCCGCGCACGGCACACGGACCGACGGAACTCCGGCGCGCGGTTTCCCCAGCGTGCGCGGTGGCCATCCGGAGCAGCATGAGCCAGGCGGCGGCTGGGGCGCGCCGCAGGGCGGCTCGCGGTACGGCGACTGGCGGGGCGTCCCACGCGGACAGACGGCCACCATGACGGGCGGGCACCCCGTCGCCGCCCCGCCCGGGCCCGCACGGCAGGGGTCGCCGATCGGCGCCGGGGCCCGGATCCCCGGCCCGCGGCGGGAGTTTGTCGAGGCGTTCGATACAGCGGGCACTCCGGGCACGCCAGGGGCGGTTCCCGGTGCTTCGGGTGCGCCAGGCGCCGTAGGGGCGCCAGGGCTCAAGGAGCAGACCTCTCCCGACGTCGCGCCGGGCGGCGACGCGTCGGCGAGGCCGGCGGCCAGGGCGATCAAGGGCCGCACGGTCACCGGCATCGCCGCCGCGGCCGTCACCACCGTGCTCGCGGTCGTCGTCGCGGGCCAGGTCACCGGCGATGGCGCGGACGAGGCCGACGCGCGTGCCGCGGCGGAAGCGGACCGGGGCAGCGCGGAGGGCTCCGCGTCCCGCTCCGACAGCAGGCCCACCCCGCAGCGGCAGGCTCCCCGGGTGCCGGCCGCCCCACTCGGCTACGCACAGCTGATGGCCAAGCAGTTCCCGCTTGACCCCGAGCTCAAGGGGTCAGGCGACTTCGCGGCGGTGCCCGGTTTCGACAAGGCGCCGGGCAGTGGCGAGAAGATCCGCTACCGGATCGATGTGGAGAAGGGCCTCGGCCTGGACGGCGCGCTCTTCGCGAAGGCCGTCCAGCAGACCCTCAACGACAAGCGGAGCTGGGCCCGCGACGGGGACATGACGTTCGAGCGGATCTCCTCCGGGGACCCTCAGTTCGTGATCACCCTCGCCAGCCCTGGTACCACCGGCGTCTGGTGCGCCAAGTCCGATCTGGACACCATCGTCGGCAACGTCTCATGCAACTCCCACGAGACGGAACGCGTGATGATCAACGCCTACCGCTGGGCCCAGGGTTCCCCGACCTACGGGCCCAAGGCGATGCTCGCCTACCGCCAGATGCTGATCAACCACGAAGTCGGCCACCGGCTCGGGCACGGCCACGTGGACTGCAGGACACCCGGTGCCCTGGCGCCCGTGATGCAGCAGCAGACCAAGTCGCTCGACATCGACGGGGTGCGCTGCCGCCCCAACCCCTGGGTCTACCCCGAGGACTGACGCGCGGCCGCCCGCCGGCCGGCGCGAAGTCGGCCGCCGGCTCGCGAGGCCGTCGCCCGGGTGCAGTTCGTAGCGCTATCGAACGCCCTGAGCCCGGGAAAGTTACGTGTATTCACCCCTTCCGGTGGCGCGACGGACAACCGTCCGT
>NZ_JBHXFA010000180.1:0-12372 GCF_042724175.1 Streptomyces sp. NPDC127084 | reverse complement strand
CAGCCCCGCACGGGCCGCGGGGGGGGGGCCTCCCCAGGCCCGCAAGGGCCGAGGGGGTGGGGCCTCCCCAGGCCCGCAAGGGCCGAGGGGACGCAATCGCAAGGCGGTGGGGGTCCCCCCGCCGCAGGCAGCGCCGGATCGACCTCGTAGTGGGCCTACTCGGTTGATGCGGCAACGCCGCGAGTCGCCGTGCCGGACGTCGTGACGGGGCGAACGTTGCCTGACGCGGCACTAGCCGTGGGCTCGGCACACGAAGTCCTCACTCGCCTTCACGCGGGCCCCCGTCCGGGTCGGCAGGCGCCGGCCGAAGCTCATCGCGGACCAGGCCGCACTCGCCCAACGGCTCTACGACGAGCGGGAGGACCGAACCGCGTACAGGCTCACACGGACCGTCCACGGTCCCGGTTGGGGCGACGCAGGCCACGGCGCCGCCGATGGATCCGTGCCCGCACGTCCGGTGCGGTCGCTACCCGCAAGGGCGACCGGGGTAGGAGTCGCTCTCGGGTGCCCCCGCCGCGCGCATCCGGTGCAGGACCTCCCCGAGGACCGTGTCGTCCACGTAGACCGGAATGTTGAACTGCCTGTCGAAGACGATGTCCTCGCCCGGGCCCGCGTGCCAGATCACCCAGCGCGGCGGTGTCGTCGGAGCCTCCCACAGCATGGAGAACCGTGCCAGGACGTTCATCTGACCGCTCACAGCTTTCCCTCACCCGTCGCCTCGTGTCCGTCGACGAATGTCGCGACTACCTCGATGCCGCCGATCCGGGAGGGACCGACGTGCCGCGGGTCGTCTCCCAGAACGACCAGGTCGGCGCGCTTTCCCGGGGTGAGGCTGCCGGCCGTGTCCTCCCACCGGCAGGCATACGCGCCGGCGGCCGTGTAGGCGCGCAGCGCCTCTTCGACGGTGATCGCCTCGTCCGGCCCGATCGGCCGACCGGAGGCGGAGGCGCGTTCGACCATGAACTGGACGGCCCGCAGCGGGGCCCCGACCGTGACGGGCCGGTCCGAGCTGCCCACGAGTGTCACCCCGTGGTCCAGGAAGCCGCGGCCCCGGTACATCCAGGGCGCCCGTTCCTCGCCCATCACATCGGAGTAGTCGTCCCCGAAGGAGTACAGGAACGTCGGCTGCACGACCGCGCTGACGCCCAGCCGCGCGAAGCGCGGGAGCTGATCGGGGCGGATCAGCCCGGCGTGCTCGATCCGGTGCCGCGCGTCCTGCCGGGGCCGCAGGCGCTGAGCCCGCTCCAGCGCGTCGAGGGCGAGGTCGGCGGCGCGGTCACCGATGGCGTGGACAGCAAGCTGCCAGCCCGCCAGGTGTCCGTCCACGATGAGCTGGGTGAGGCGGTCGGGGTCGTCCTGGAGCTGGCCGCTGTGGTCCATACCCGCGTACGGGGCGGTGAGCGCGGCGGTGCGGGCCATCATGCCGCCGTCGGTGTAGATCTTGAGCGCGCCCAGCGACAGCCAGTCGTCGCCGAAACCGGTGCGCATGCCCAGGTCCAGGGCTCGGGGGATGCCGTCCTCCCGGTGCGCGCTGCGCGGGCGCAGCGTCTCGCCCGCCGCCATGAGCTGGACCCGCAGGGGCAGCCGTCCCTGGTCCCACAGCAGTTGGTAGGCGCCGAGTTCCACCGGGCTGTGGCCGAACAGGGCGCCTCCGATACCCGCCTCGGCGACCGCGGTCACCCCTTCGGCCAGGCAGGTACGGGCCGCCCGCTCCACGGCGTCGGCGAGTTCGGCCTGCCCGAAGGGCAGCCTGAGCTGCCGCGCGGCGGCCATGGCGCTCTCGACCAGGAAGCCGTCCTGGTGGAAGACGTCGGCGGGAAGCAGGTCCAGGACGGCGCTGTTGACGACACATCCGTGGCCTGAGTCGTGCATCAGGAAGACCTTGCGTCCGTGGCTGACCGTGTCCAGTTCGGCGGCGGTCAGATGGCGTCCCAGCCCCCGCTGGTCGTAGCCCATCACGTCGACCCAGGCGCCGTTCCCGCTCTTGCGGGAGACCGCCTCCGCCACGACCGCCAGCACATCCTCGACCCGCTCGCACGGTGCGACGCTCGGGGCGCTCTGCTTCAGTCCGGTCCAGGCCAGGTGGACGTGGCTGTCGATGAACCCCGGCAGCACGGTGGCGCCCTGCAGGTCGATGACCTCGCGGGCAGGGAGGGACGCCACGGCCTCGTCCAGGCCCACGATCCGGCCCCGCCAGATGCCCAGTTCGCGGGCGACCGGGTGGTTCGGGTCCATGGTGAGAAACTTCGCGTTCGTCAGCTTCGTGCACAACATGGGCAGTCCCTACCGTTGCTAGGAAGTCTCGGCCAGCGCTGCGTCGGGGTCGCCTGCCGCGGCGGTTGCGGGCTCGTACTGCTTGGGTGCGGCGGGCACCATCAAGGGAGTGCCGGTCTCGGGGTCGTCGATGATCCGGCAGGGCAGCCCGAAGACGTCCTCCACCAGCCCGGCGGTCATGACGCTGGCCGGCTTGCCCTGAGCCGCGATGGTGCCGCCGGGCCGCATGACGATCAGGTGGGTGGCGTAGCGGCATGCCTGGTTGAGGTCGTGCAGGACCGCGACGACTGTGTGCCCCTTGCGCGCGTGCAGGTCGGCGCACAAGTCCAGCACCTCGACCTGGTGCGCGATGTCGAGGAAGGTGGTGGGCTCGTCCAGCAGCAGGATGGATGTCTGCTGGGCCAAGACCATGGCGAGCCAGACCCGCTGGCGCTGGCCTCCGGAGAGGTCGTCCACGGGCCGGTCCGCGAGTTCGAGGACACCGGTCTGGCGCATCGACTCCGCCACCGCCTGCTCGTCCTCGACAGACCACTGCTTGAGCAGTCGCTGGTGCGGATAGCGGCCGCGGGCCACGAGGTCGCCGACGGTGATGCCGCCGGGAGCGTTGGACGACTGCGGCAGCAGTCCGAGCCGGCGGGCCACTTCACGGGACCGGTACGAGGAGATGGCCTGCCCATCGAGGTAGACCTGGCCGGCCTTCGGCCTGAGCATCCGCGCGAGGGCCTTCAGCAGGGTGGACTTGCCGCAGGCGTTCGGCCCGAGGATCACGGTGAACGAGTGGTCGGGGATGTCGACGCCGAGGGAACTGGCCACCGTGCGCCGGTCGTAGGACAGTGTGAGGTCCTCGGCGCGCAGGCGGGGCGTCGGGGCGTTCGGTCCGGTCATGCACGGCTCTTTCGCGACTCGGTGATCAGTAGCCAGATGAGGTACAGCCCGCCGATGGTCCCGGTCGCCGTTCCCACCGGGAGGAGCGCGGGCGCGAAGAGGCGCTGCACGGCCAGGTCGCTCACGGCGAGCAGCAGGGCGCCCATCACGGCGGAGGACACGAGCCCGGGGGCGGACGAGCGGGTGAGCCCGCGGGCCAGTTGGGGCGCGGCGAGCGCGATGAACAGGATCGGGCCGGTCACCGCGGTGGCGAACGCGGCCAGGGCGACGCTGATGACGAGCAGGGCCGCACGGGTGCGGGCCACGTTGACGCCCAGGGCCGTCGCGATGCCGTCGCCCATCTCCACCATCGACAGGCGGCGGGAGAGGAAGAGGGCGGGCGGGAGCAGGACGAGGACGGCCAGGCCGATGGCGTTCGCGTGGGCCCAGCCGCGGTTGCCCAGGCTTCCCACCAGCCAGGCCTGCGCCTCCAGCGCCTCCTGCCAACTGGCCCGGGTGATCAGGTACGAGTTGAGGGCCAGCAGCAGGGCGCTGACACCGATGCCGACGACGACCAGCCGGAAGCCCTGCAGACCGCGGCCGAGCAGCAGCAGGGAGACGGCCGCGGCGGTGGCCAGACCGCCGGCCAGCGCACCGAGCGCGATCTGCGTCATGCTGCCGTGCCACACGACGATGACCAGCAGGGCGCCGGATGCAGAGCCGTTGGTGAAGCCGATGATGTCGGGCGTGCCGAGCGAGTTGCCGGTCAGGCTCTGCAGGATCGCACCGCTCACCGCGAGGGCCGCGCCGACGCATACGGCGGTCAGCAGCCGTGGCATGCGCAGGGTGTTGACGATGAAGTCGGCGGCTCCGGAGTCCTTTCCGGTGATGGCGCTGACCACCTCTCCGATGGAGAGTTCGAAGTCACCGGTGGTCAGGACGACGCCCATGACCACGACAAGCGCGACGAGCAGGGCGGCGGTGACGGCCGCGGCGCGGCCCTGGAACCGCAGGGACAGTCCGCCGCCACGGGTGCGCGCGACCCTTCCGGTGACGATCCGGGACCGCGGCGGAGCCTGGCGGGCGGCCGGTGCCGCGAGGTCCGGGCGCGGGTCCGGGGCGGGGGCGCCCGTCTCCTGTACGGCACTCACAGCATGACCAGCTTTCGGCGACGGCACAGCGCGATGAACAGCGGGGAGCCGAGGACGGCGGTGACGATGCCGACCTCGATCTCGCCGGGGGCGCCGGCGACCCGGCCGAGGACATCGGCCCCCAGCAGCAGGACGGGCGCGAACAGCATCGAGTACACCAGCACCCACCGCTGGTCGGCGCCCACGACGAAGCGGGCGACGTGCGGTACGACCAGGCCCACGAAACCGATCGGACCTGCCGCGGCCGTCGCCGCGCCGCACAGCAGGATCACGGCGAACAGGCCGAGCGCCCGGGACCGTCCGACGTTCACACCCAGCGCACGGCCCATCTGGTCCCCCAGGCCCAGGGCGTTGAGGGCGGGGGCGAGGCCCAGCGCGAGGAGCACGCCGACGACGACGAACGGCAGGACGACAAGCACGACGTCCATGTTCCGGCCTGCCAGCGCCCCGGCCGTCCAGAACCGGAACTGGTTGAAGGCACGCGGGTTCAGCAGCAGTACGGCGTAGTTGAGGGCGAAGAGCACGGCCGTCACGGCCGCTCCGGCGACCACCAGCCGCTCCGGTGTCGCCAGGGAGCGCCCGAAGGAGCCGAGTACGTAGACGAGTACGGACGCCAGCGCCGCACCGAGGAAGGCGAACCAGACGTAGCCGAGGACACTGCCCACGCCGAGGAAGGCTATGGCCACGACCACTCCGCTGGAAGCGCCGAGGCTCACCCCGAGCAGGCCTGGGTCGGCGAGCGGGTTGCGGGTCAGCGACTGCATCAGCGCGCCGGACAACCCGAGGGCCATGCCGACGAGGAGCCCGAGGAGGGTCCGGGGGATCCGGTAGTCATGGATGATGACCGAGGCTTCGGACCCGTCGGGCCGCCACAGAAGGGTCCAGGTCGCACTGAAGGGGATGCCCCGGGTGCCCACCCACACGCTGAGCAGTCCGAGGAGGACGAGTGCGGCCAGGGTGAGGAGGATGCCCGTGCCACGGAGCACGATCACGGACCGGCGGCTCCCCGGCGCGACCGGGGCATCGGCCCCGCTCCCGGATTCCGCCCGGGCTTCGACCGACAACGACAACTCCCCCTGGCGGTAACGCGTGTGAGTGCATGTCAGGAAACGCGAAGGAATGGCAGCCGGACCCGACTTAGGTGAGGCTAACCGAATGACCAGCGCACGGTCAATGCGAGGGACCGCCGGTCGAAGCGGGTGCGCGCGTGCACACCGGCAGCCCCGCCGGGCAGTGCCTGATTAAGATAGCCTCACCTAACTTTTTGCTCATGTTGACGGAGGTGCCGGATGCCCCTGGGGGGACCGACCGAGGGAGGGCACACGGGGGCCCGTGTCCTCCGGAGCACAATCAGGGCCCAGCGCCGGCGCATTGCCGGAGCCTCGCTCCTCGGCATGGGGCACCAGGCCTGCGAGGCCCTCGTCCCCGTCGTCATCGGCGTGATCATCGACAGGGCCGTGGTCACCGGCGACGTCGGCCCGCTCCTGCGCTGGCTGCTCGTGCTCGCCGTCCTCTTCCTCGTGCTGTCCACGTGCTACCGCACCGCCGCCCGCATCACCGACGGCGCCGGCGAACACGCGGCACACGGGCTGCGCCTTGCCATCGGCACCCGGGTGCTCGACCCCCGTGGCGGGGCCGACGCCGGCCGGCTTCCCGGTGCGCTGACGGCCGTGGCCACCGGTGACGCCACCCGGGTCGGAGCAGTCGCGGCAGCCGTGCCGTACGCGGTGTCCGCGCTCACCGGCCTGACCGTCAGCGCGGTCATGCTGCTCCGTGTCTCGGTACCGCTCGGCCTGCTCGTCCTGCTCGGTGTCCCGCCCCTGCTCTGGCTGGGCCACCGGATCAGCCAGCCCCTCGAACAGCGCAGTGAGATCGAACAGGAACGCGCCGCACACGCCTCCGGCGTCGCAGCCGACCTCGTCGCGGGCCTGCGGGTCCTCAAGGGCATCGGGGCGGAGGCGGCCGCCCTCTCCCGCTACCGGCGCACCAGCCAGGACTCCCTGGCCGCGGCACTGCGGGCCGCCCGCAGCCGGGCCTGGCACGACGGCGCGAGCCTCGCCCTCACGGGCGTCTTCATCGCGGTCATCGGGCTCGTGGGAGCCCACCTGGCGATGAACGGCACGATCAGCGTGGGCGAACTGGTGGCCGCCGTCGGACTCGCCCAGTACCTGCTCGGCCCCTTCCAGCTACTCACCTATGTCAACGGCGAGTTCGCGCTGGGCCGCGCCTCCGCCGACCGGATCGCCGAAGTGCTCTCCTCGCCCCCCGCCGTGGCGGCCGGCGCGGCAGTGCCGACCGGTCCGGTCGCCGGGCGGGTCCGGCTGCGCGGGCTCGGCCACGGCGCCCTGCGCGGAGTCGACGTCGACATCGCGGCCGGCTCCGTCATCGGCGTCGTCGCGAAGGACCCGGCGGTCGCGCACGACCTGCTGCTCTGCCTCGGCCGGGAACTCGATCCCGACGAGGGCGCCGTCGAACTCGACGGCGTCCCCCTGACCGAACTGGACCCCGTCAGCGTCCGCCGCGCGATCCTGGTCGCCCACCACGACGCCGCCCTGTTCGAGACCAGCCTGCTCGACAACGTGCGGGCCGGTACGGACGCTGACGAGGATGCCCTCGCCCCGGCACTCTCCGCGGCGGCCGCCGACGACGTCGCACGCACCCTGCCCGACGGCACGGCCACCGTCCTCACCGAGCGCGGCCGCTCCCTCTCCGGCGGCCAGCGCCAGCGCGTGGCGCTGGCCCGGGCGCTCGCCGCCGATCCCCCGGTGCTCGTCGTCCATGACCCGACCACGGCCGTCGACACGGTCACCGAGTCCCGCATCGCGTCGCGCCTGCGCGCACTCCGGGACGGCCGTACGACGATCCTGGTCACCACCAGCCCGGCTCTGCTCGCCGCGACCGACCGCGTGGTGATGCTCGACGGCGGCGCGGTGGCCGCCGAGGGCCACCACGGCGAACTCGTCGCCGCTCACGAGGCGTACCGCTCGGCGGTGCTGGCATGACGGACACGAAGAACCGCCGCCCGGTGGGCGAGGGCCCTGACGCGCACGACGAAGGACGCGAGATGAGCGGAACCCCTGCGGGCAAGGCCGGCGCACTCGATGCCGCCCGCGAGCTGCTGCCCACCGCGACCGGTGCCCAGACCTTCGCCGCCGTCGGCGCGCTGCTGCGGCGGCACCGGCTCCTTGCCGCGCTGGCGCTCGGTGTACTGGTCACCGGGACAGGCATCGGCCTGCTGACCGCCCCCCTGCTCGGCCGCCTCGTCGACCTGGTCGTCGCACAGCGCGGCACGGCCGCGCTGACCCTGCCGATGGTGCTGCTCGTGGCGGTCGCCGTGGCCCGGGGAGTGGCGAGCGCGATCGGCCACTCCCTGGTGGCCCGCCTCGGTGAGATCATCCTCGCGGACCTGCGCGAGCGGTTCGTCGGACGGGCTCTGCGTCTGCCTCTCGACCGTGTCGAGCAGGCCGGATCGGGCGACCTGACCTCCCGCGTCACCGGCGATGTCACCATCATCGCGAAGGCGGTACGGGTGGCCCTGCCCGAGTTCGCCGCCGCCCTCCTCACCATCGTGCTGACGCTGGGCGGTCTCGCGGTGCTGGACTGGCGCTTCCTGGTCGCCGTACTGCTGGCCGTACCGGTGCACATTCTGACGGTCCGCTGGTACATCCCGCGTGCCGCCTCCGTGTATGCCCGGCACCGGGTGGCGGGCGGCGCCCTCCAGCACCAGCTCCTCGACAGCGTCGGCGGCGTCCGCACCGTACGCGCGTTCCGGCTGACCGGGGTTCACGCGCGGTCGCTGGAGCAGCGGTCCGGGGAGGCCGTCGACCTCGCCCTGCGAGGGATACGGCTGGTCTCCGGCTTCTTCTCCCGGCTCAACGCGGGTGAGTTCATCGGGCTCGCGGCGGTCCTGGTGACGGGCTTCCTGCTGGTGGAGGACGGGTCGGTGAGCATCGGCACGGCGACCGCGGCGGCCCTGTACTTCCACGGCCTCTTCAATCCCATCAACGCCGCGCTCTTCCTCATCGACGACGCCCAGTCGGCGGGGGCGAGTCTGGCCCGCCTGGTGGGCGTGTCGAACCTGCCGGCAGAGCCCGAGTCCACGTCAGGAAACGTGCCGGCGCCGGTGGACGGGTCGGTCAAGGTCTCCGCGCTCCGCCACGCATACGTCGACGGCCACCCGGTCCTCAGCGATGTGGACCTGGAGGTCCGCGGCGGCGAACGGGTGGCTCTGGTGGGCGCGAGCGGTGCCGGGAAGACCACCCTCGCGAAGCTGCTCGCGGGCGTCCACGAGGCAGCAGGCGGTTCGATCGTCATCGGTGGGATCTCCACCCGGGACCTCGGCCCGGCCGGGGTCCGGCGCGCCGTCACACTGGTCAGCCAGGAGGTGCACGTCTTCGCGGGCCCCCTGGCCGAGGACCTGAGGCTGGCCCGGCCGCAGGCCACGGACGAGGAACTGCGGGCCGCGCTGGCGCGGGTGGACGCCCTCGACTGGGTCGAGGCACTCCCCGAAGGGCTCGCCACCGTGGTGGGCGAGGGCGGCCACCGCCTCACCGTGACCCAGGCCCAGCATCTGGCCCTGGCGCGGCTGGTCCTGGCGGACCCGCCGATCGCCATCCTGGACGAGGCCACCGCCGACGCCGGCAGTGCCGGGGCCCGCGTCCTTGAGTCGGCCGCGGTCCGCGCGCTGGAAGGCCGTACGGGCCTGATGGTGGCGCACCGTCTGCCCCAGGCCGCCACCGCCGACCGCGTCGTCGTCCTCGACGGCGGCCGGGTCGTGGAGACCGGCACGCACGAGGAACTCGTCGCGGCGGAGGGCCGTTACGCCGCCCTCTGGGCGGCCTGGTCGGACAGCCGCCGTGAGCCGTCGCTGCCCGCGCAGCGCGGGCCCGTGGACGACCCGGCGTAGGGCGAAGGCGCGGTCCCCTACGGTGCACGATGCCGCTCGGCGCGGGTGCCCCACCTTTGGTGCGGCACCGACGCCGGGCGGCATTGTCGTTTCCCCGATGTTCGCTTCTCGCTCGCCACCTCGCCGTGCCGGACGTGGGCACCGGCCCGGTAGATGACCTGTGCGCGCTTTCACAGGCTCACCATCACCGCCGTCTCATGCTGCCTCATCCAGGACTGCCCGCACTTCCGGTACGTCCTTGTACTCGTCAAGTTTGTGAAGGATGACTCGTACGCGTTCCGCTGTGCGTTCGCTCGCAACCTCTGCGGAAAGGGAGATAACACGCTCTGCTGTTGCTGCCGCTTCCTCCGGCTCGTTGGCGTCAGCGAGCGCTACGGCAAGCCACGAGAGGTACAGTGCAAGTTCCCGAGTGTGCGTTGCATCGTATCTGTTGAGCACTTCCCGGAGGACTGGCACGGCGCGTAAAGGCTTCTTCAGCTCCGTATAGACGCGTGACTCCATGACTTGCAGTTCCCCAGGCTCGACCCAGTACAGATATTGGGGAGACTCTCTAGCCTCACTGTCCTCTGCGAGTGCTTCCGACGCTTCACCCAGGGCGCGCATCGCCGGTTGCGCTTCAAGGGCCTGAGTGTGCGCCCAGGCGATTCGATCGAGATAGAGAGCACGTGCTTTTGGAGGCGCGTCGTTGCCTGCCGCCGCCAACGCGGCCTGGGCTAGCGACAGCCCTTCTCGCTCCTTGCCCGTGTTGCTGTACTGATACGCGAGTGAACCGGCGAGATTTCCGACGAGAGTTCCATCATCCGCTTGCCGTGCGGCGCTCATGCCGAGTTGGTAGATACGTTTTGCTTCCTCATGACGCCCAGCGTCTGAGGCGATCCATCCCGCGATCTGCGCGAGCTCACCAATCTGCACGAGGAGGGCGCGGCCGATTTCTTCTGTATGACTTCCTTCGCGATACAGCTTGACTGCGGACCGCATCTCTCTAAGCGCTGGCCCGATCAGGTCGCCACCCGCTAGAAAGTCATCGGCGAGACGCAAGCCGTGCACACGTCCGGCGAGATCTGTCACGTCAGCGGAACCAATTCGGCGCCCTTGTCTTACCTTCAACGGCGCCAGTGGGTCAGCATCCGGCAAGAAGTCCGCCACCGTAATCGGGACATTTTCCTGGGCACCTGTAGTGGCTGCGTGCTCCAGCTCAGTCGCAGGCACATCGAGAGCGACAGCGATGAAGGGCAGCCACTCGCGTGGAGTGCGCTTCCCCTTCTCATACCGATAGATGTCCTGCCTGGTGAGGGAACCGGTCGGTAAACCAGCCGCGCGGCATGCGTCTACGGCCAGCCGCGCCTGACTCCAGCCTTTGGCTTGCCGTAGACGCCGGATCATGTGGGCCGCTGTCTCTCCGCGCATGTCTCAAGTCTGGCCTACACGCGGCCTACACCGGGCCGCTAGGCACAGATCAATCCGAGCGGCAGCGTGGTTCGGCGCAAGGACCCCGGCGACGGAGGTAAGCCGTCCCGGGGCGTGGCCGACGCTTCGAAGGAGCGACGACGTGACAGACCATATCCGCCACGCACTCGATTGGGTGACAGCAATCCTCATCGGGCCGCGCACACCCGGCAGGCATCGGGCTCAGACGCCCCAGGCTGACGCCCAGGCTCTTGCCCCGCTCTTTCCCGACGTCTGGGGCGCCCGGCTGGTCGCAGCGCGCACGCTCCGCGGGAAGCGCGCCCCGCTCGTGGCCTTGCTTCCGGAGCCTCGCGCACAGTGGTTCCCGCCTGCCTCCTGGGAGCGGCCCCTGACACTGGTTCGGCCGTACGTGCTCGCCAGCCTGGGCGAGGAATGGCGGGGGGCACGGCCATGAGCGGACCAGAGGACACCAAGGCGCCGGAAGTCGGCACGCTCGCCCGCGACCTGGAGAGCGACCGCGTAGGCGTCGTGATGGCCTGCACGCTCGCGAACGTGTGGCTCCGCCCCCAGGGGGGCGGACGGGAATGGTCCGTGTCTGTCGAGCGCGTGGAGCCCGTCTCCGAGAGCGCCGAGACCGCCGAGACCGCCGAGACCGCCGAGACCGCCGAAAGGATCCACGCCGAGTTGGCCTACGTCAACCGCCTCAGCAGGGAGAGATTGTGACCCGGTCCGTCATCCGATTCGTGAACCACACCATCCTGCATCTGCCGGACGGAGGAGTCACGTTCGAGGCGTTCTGCACGGCTCCCTACTGCGGAGAGGATTCCGGCCCGCACGACAACCAGGAAGCCTCGCAGGACTGGTGTCTACGCCATACCGGCCGCACGGGTCATGACGTCTTCCGCCGCGTCGTGACCGACCATGCCCGCGTGACACGTGACGAGTAGGCGCCCAGCCGCCGCAGGACCAGCACCAAACCCGATGGCTGCCGTTCCGGGCAACGGGCAGCACCGGGCGCCGTGAGCGCCCCACAAAACGCCCATGCCGGTGTACTCCCCGTCTGTCTCGGCATGGGCTGCTCCCCTCAACTGCCAATCCTCATTGTGCGGTTGAGGGGTGCGGCACCAACGGCGCGGGGACCGAATCCCCGCACCACAAGGAAGGGACTTGGCCATGGGCACAGTGCCCGAATTCGAGTTCATCGGCACCCAGGCTTGCCGAGACGCACGCGTCAACAACTGCCCCCAGGTGGCAAGGAACGTGCCGGGCATCGTGGCGTTGCGCGACTCCGAGCAGCCAGACACCATTGTCACGATGACCGAGGACGGATGGGCGAACCTCACCGCAGCCATCCGCGCCGGAGAGTTCGACTAGGCGCATGAGGTAGGACCGCATGGAGGAGTGCCCGCGCTGCGGCACAGGGAGTCCCGTCGACCCAGAGAACGGGCTGCCCTGGTGCGCGCGGTGCGGGCATTTCTTCGCACTCACGGAGCCTGCGTGCCGTGGCCTGTGGTGGTGGCGCAACGCTGCCACCCGCACCCCCGCCCAGCCACGCAAACACTGACGTTCGGGGGCGTTTGCGGTTGCGCCGCAGGCGAAGTGGCTGTTGTCGGCGAAGACGTGGCCGGGTCGATGGTCTGGCCCACGTCGCTCGGCGATCTCTCGGCAGATACTTTCCCGCCGGTCGGCGCCGGTCTGGTCGTCATCGTCAGCCTGGGATGTTCGAGGACGGCTCCCGCCCCTTCAACGCCGCCGCCCGCGGAGAGGAGC
>NZ_JBHXFA010000179.1:0-12469 GCF_042724175.1 Streptomyces sp. NPDC127084 | reverse complement strand
GCTGAATACTGGATATGGGGTCGACCCGCTGTCAAACGCGGTTGCCTCAGCGCTCGGGCAGGCGGTCCGGACCCCCACCCGTCGAAATGAGCCCCGCCCCCAACCCCCGGCGCCCGCGCGCCCCCCCCGCCGCCGGGTGGCGTCGCTGGATCGGGCATGTCAGCCAGCACCCGGTGCCGTACGCGGTCGGCGCGGCGGGGCTGCTGCTGACCGCGACGCTGCCCGTGTTCGGCCTGCGCGTCGGCCTGCCCGACGACGGCTCACTGCCCCACAGCCGTACCGAGCGCCGGGCTTACGACCTCGTCGCCGAGGGGTTCGGCCCTGGCACCAACGGTCCCCTCGTCATCGCCGCGGACCCCACCGGTGATCCGGGAGTGCTGGACCGACTCGTCGCAACGGTCGCGGCGGATCCGGGCATTGCATCCGTCGCGCCGACGCACATCGATCGGGCCACCGGCATCGCGACCCTCGTGGTGTTCCCGACCACCAGCCCTCAGGACAAGGCCACGGCCGACACCATCGCCCGGCTGCGCACCGACGTGCTGCCCACGGCGATCGGGCACGGCCCGGCCAGGGCCCACGTCGGCGGCGCCGCCGCGAGCCTGTCCGATGTGGGCCAACGCACCAGCCAGCGCCTGCCGGTGCTCGTCGCCGCCGTGCTGGCGATGTCGTTCCTGCTGCTGATGCTGGTCTTCCGCTCGATACTCGTACCGCTCAAGGCGGTACTGCTGAATCTGCTGAGCATCGGCGCGGCCTACGGCATCATGGTCGCGGTGTTCCAGTGGGGCTGGGGAGGCGCACTCATCGGGCTGGAAGCGACGGTTCCGATCGTGTCGTTCATCCCGATGTTCCTCTTCGCCATCCTGTTCGGCCTGTCAATGGACTACGAGGTGTTCCTCCTCTCCCGCGTACGCGAGGAGTACCTGCGCACCGGCGACAACGGCACGGCCATCGTTGAGGGCGTCTCGGGCACCGCCCGGATCATCACCTCGGCCGCCCTCATCATGGTGGCGGTCTTCCTGTCCTTCGCCGTCGCCGAGGACCCCTCCACCAAAATGTTCGGGCTCGGCCTGGCCACCGCGATCTTCATCGACGCCACGGTCGTACGCATGGTGCTGGTACCGGCGACCATGACACTCCTCGGCCGAACCAACTGGTGGCTGCCGAAGTGGCTGGACTGGATGCTTCCCCGCGGCCCGGTCGGCACCGACGACACCGACGACACCGACGCGGAATCCACGGGTGAGGCCCCGCGTCCACGTCTGGTTGACCGTTGACTCAACTCCCGCCCGCCCTTGGCGTCCGGCACTTCAGCGCGTCACCTAGGGGCATATCGAGTCGTGATCATCGGGTGGTCCTGGTGAGGTCCTTGAACCAGATCATCGAGGCGCGCAGGTGGAGACCGGCGAGGTAGCTGTCGCAGGTACGGCTCGATGAACTCCCATTCCGAAGCGGTCAGTTGCACTCGCGTCAGGTAAGACCGTCTATCGGACCGGGCCGTGCCACGAAGGCACATCCAGCAAATTGATCACGACTCGATACGCGCCCTAGTTCGCCTGCATTCCCCGAGGGCGACGGGTCACGGCGAAGTCGAGCAGATCGATCAGGTCTTCGTGGACAGCGGGTGGCAGGGCAAGGGTGTCCAGCAGGTTCAAGGCCCGCGCGAGATGCTCGCGGGCCACTTCCTGGGCGTAGGTGCGCCCACCGGCGGCGTCGATGAGATGGGCGGCTCGCACCAGGTCGGTGTCGTCCAGGTCTCCTTTGAGGAGGCAAGCCAGCTCCTCGGCGGCGGGATGCCCGCTCTGGAGGGCCGCGATGACGGGAAGGGTGCGTTTGCGGCTTCGGAGATCCTGGAATCCGGGCTTGCCGACGAGGGCCGTGTCGCCCCAGATGTTCTCCAGGTCGTTCGCGGCCTGCCAGGCCGTTCCCGCCTTGTGGGCCGCTTCCCGCAACGCCTCCGCCTGAGCGGCTGGTGCGCCTGCCAGGACGGTACCGATCACGGCAGCGGAACCCAGGAGCGCACCGCCCTTGCCCTCGCACACGCTCAGGTAGTCGTCGATGGCGACAGAGGCACCGCTGTCGAAGTCGGCTTCCCGGGCGACGGCGTGGATCATACGGGTGAGGGCGTTGTTGAGTTCGCCGACCGCCAGACGGCCCGCCGGCCCCTCGACGGCCAGCAGGCTGTCCAGGGCGGCGGCCCACAGGGCATCGCCGGACAGCACTGACGACCCGGTGCCGTAGACGACCCAGGCCGTCGGCCGGTCCCGACGGATGTCGTCGCCGTCGATGATGTCGTCATGCAGCAGGGAGAAGTTGTGGATCAGCTCGACCGCCACCGCTCCGGGCAGCGCCACCTCGGCGTCGGCGCCCGTGGCCTCGGCGGCGAGCATGGCCATGCAAGCCTGAAGGGACCGGCTGCCGCGTCCGGCGACAGGAGTGCCGTCCGCATCCCACCAGCCGAAGTAGTACCCGGCGACACGCTCCAGACCGGAGGGGAAGCGAGCGACCGCCTGGGCGAGCGCCGGGCGTACGAAGACGCGGGCTCGCTCGATGACCCCCGGAACCGCCGGCGGCGTCGTGGACATCGGATCAGCCCTTCTTGCGGGAGACGATGCGGATGTAGTTGATGCGGCCGCTGCGGTAGCCGTCGAGGTACGCCTGTTCGATACCGGTGGCCAGGTCGTACCGCGAACGCAGTTCCCAGTACGGGATGGCTGCTTGAGTGAGATCGTCAACCTGGTACGGAACGAAGCCGGCGTCGAGCAGAGAGCGCAGGTAGCCGTGTCGGCTGTGCGTACGGCAGTGGTAGTGGGCGTCGATCTTCGTCTCCACCGACTGCTCATGAGCGAGGGCGTCATCGACACACCAGGTGAGCAGCACGTACCGGCCACCCGGTTTGAGGACGCGGGCGAATTCGGAGAATGCCTCTCCGAGCTCTACGTACATCGTCGTCTCGTTGGTGACGACAGCGTCGAAGGATTCAGCAGAAAAGTGAGTGTCCGTCATGTTGAGATCGTGGAATCTCACCATTTCCGCTACACCCCGGTGCTGCGCCTGGTCGCGGGCGAACTGATTCTGGTACGCAGAGAAATTCACGCCGTCCACACGGCAGCCCAGTACGTGGTGCAGGAGGAAAGCGGTACCTCCCCGCCCCGATCCGGCGTCCAGGATTCGGGAATGCGCTCCCAATTGTGCTAGAGCGGTGACCACCGAGTCCACCTGCCGGGTCTCGAGTCGATGAATCTCACGACTGATCGCACTCTGCTGCTCGCTGCCACTCAACTCCAGTACGGACCGGTCGTAATCACCCACGGCGAAATGGTGATGGTAGAGGCCGTCCAGATGGCCAAGTTGCAGGTTCAGGGCGTCGTTGCGTTTGGTGTCGTAGTACGTGAATGCCTTGGCCTCAAAGTGGTTACGCACCAAAGTCGCTTTTGGCAGACTCATCGTGGTCCTCTCCTGGAATCTTGGCCTGGTCGGCGGAGGCCTGGCCGGCGGGAGCCGGGCAGTGCGGGTACCCCAACGGACCGGGCCCCCGCCATCGACGAGGGAGACCTCGGGTATACCCGCCCCCTGCGTATGGGAGTGTCTTCCTTCCCCTGACGCACCTCATTGCTCTCCGTATGGGTGAACGTGTGCCAGGACGGAGTCTTCCGGTACACCTGTCGGCGCCCGGTCGGTCGCTGGGGTCACTGGCGATGCTCCGACAAGCTGAAAAAGGCCATCGGATGAACCGGCGGACGGTACAAGAGCTCGATGTCTGGTCATTCTGGAATCAGAGGCTCAAGATGAGGAATATCTGGAGACGTGATGACGACCGACAACCTTGCCGTCTGCCCCTTCCCCGCAGGACCGCGAGGTGGTCCACCGACTGAACTCGACCAACGTCTGCAGGACGACCCACTCGGGTTGGTCCGGATGCCGAGCGGGGATGTCGCCCGCCTCGCGGTACGCTATTCGGACGTCATGCAAGTCCTGTCGGACAGTCGCTTCGCGAGAGAACTGGACGACAGTACAGGACCGCGATTTCTCCCTGGGTTCGACTTCATGGCGTCCAATTCCGGCCTGCTCATCAACATGGACGGTCAACGCCATCAGCGGTTGCGCAGCTTCACCACCAAGGCTTTCTCCCGGGGGCAGGTGGAGCGCCAGCGGCCAAGGATCTACCAGATCGCCGACGATCTCATCACTGACTTCGTGTCCCAAGGGCCGCCTTTCGACTTCGTCGACCAGTTCGCCAACGTGCTTTCAAGCGCCGTCATGGCTGAGCTGCTCGGGATCCCTCTGGGGAGCTGTGCGGAGCTGCGCGACGGGTTCGGTGCCCTGTGCTCGGTCGCTACCGGTGCGGCCGCTATCGAGCTGGCCAAGGAGAAGTCCGCCACATATGCGGAGCGCGTCAACGAGATCGTGCGGACGGTGGAGAAGGCACCGGGCGACGGACTGATCAGTGAACTGATCAACCTCCGGGACGAGCGCGCCGAACTGTCCGATTCCGAGGTGTGCGACCTGGTCCTCATGATGATCATCGCAGGCCATACCCCAACGAACATCCTCACGCGAGCGGCCATCACCGTGCTGTCGGATCCGGACCTCTACCGCTTCTTCGGCGGTACCGGCGACTTGTCCTCCGCTGTCGACGAGCTGCTCCGCTGTCATTCGCCGGCGCTGTCGAGCATGCGGGTCGCGACAGAGGACGTCGACCTGCCGTCCGGGACGATCCGGAAGGGGGAAGCGGTACTCGCCTCGATCGAAGCGGCCAACCACGATCCGCGTGTGTTCTCCGCGCCCCGTAGTTGTCGACCGTCACGCTATGCGGATTCCTCGACCGAGCGCCACCTGGCTTTCGGGCGAGGCCCGCACTTCTGCAGCGGAGCCCACCTCTCGCATCTCGAGATCGAGGCCACCTTCTCGTGCCTGGCACGCAGACTCCCTACACTTCGGCTGGACATCGATCCCGATGACATCGAGTGGGGTGCCTTTATGCGAAGCCCGCTGAAACTACCTATGAGCTGGTGATGTCATGAGTCCGCATCAGCCCGAGACCGCCCGGTTGCTCGGTATGAGCGAGCACCCGGAGGGTGGCTGGTACAAAGAGACCTGGCGAAGCGACATCACCGTGCGTCCGGACGACTACCCGGGCAGCCGGTCCGTCTGCACGGCCATCTATTTCCTCCTGCTTCCCGGTGAGGAGTCCCGTTGGCACACGGTGCGCTCGCCGGAGTTGTGGCTGTGGCACCGCGGCGGCCCACTGCACCTGCGTCTGGGGGGCACGGGTGAGGAGCCGAGCGAGAGCCCCTCGACAATGGTCCTCGGCCCCGATGTCGCGAACGGCCAGCGCCCGCAAGGTCTCGTCCCTGCCGGGTGCTGGCAGTCCGCCAGTCCGGCGGGCGACGAAGAGGTGCTGGTGAGCTGTGTCGTTTCGCCGGGGTTCCACTTCGACGACTTCCATCTGCTGCCGATCGACGGCTGACGGTCCCACCGGGCCTCAATCACGTACCGTCCGCTGCCAGGCCGCGACGCAGCATCGCGAACGCGTGGTCGGCGTCGGCCACCGCTTCGGGGTAGACCTCGTCCGCGGACCGCCGGCGACGCGCGCTGCCAGCTCGTCGACGCCAGGATGGGCTCAGTGGCGGCCACTTGGCCGGCCAGCAGGGCCGCGGTGATGTCGCTGCCCGTGTCGAGTGCGTCGGCCAACGGGGTCCTGAGCGGCCCGCGTCGCCCGGCGCCCCCTGCGCGGCAACGCCGGGGACGCCGGGGACGCCGGGCGACCGTGTATCTGGCGAGGGCGACCAGGCCCAGGTAGTCCTCGTTCCACGGTCCTCGTTCAGGGTCTCGTGCTCGTGGGCGAAGTAGCCGAGCCGCAGCCCGTGCCCGCGCACCACCCGGCCGCTGTCGGGCGTCCCCCGGTCGGCGAGCAGACGCAACAGGGTGGTCTTCCCAGCGCCGTTGAGGCAGGCAATCACCAACCGGCTCCCCCTGTCCACGGCGAGGGTCCACACCGCTGGGCACCGCCTGGCCGTCGAACGACTTGGCGAGGCTCACGGCATCGAGTGGCATCCGACCGCAGGGGGCGGGCTCGGGCAGGCTGACCCGCGCCACGGGGCGGTGTGTTTGTTGATGCGGAAGGCGCACCAGCACGGGTCACCGGGGCGCGACGGGGGAGGGGTTCCTGAAGCCCCGGAAACATGTTGGTGCGCACGTACCGTCTCTGAGCCTGAGGGCCTATTCGGAGCGTAGGGCTGTGGCGGTCCGGGCCCTGGCGGCCCACCCTGCGGGCGGGAGCGCGCCCAGGGTGGCGGTGAGCAGACCACCGAGTGCGAGCGGGAGCAGTTCGGCGCCGTGGTAGACGGCGATGACGGAGTCGGGGAGTCGGAGCCCCACGCTGTCGCCCGTACGGGACCCACCGGATCGAGGGACGGACCGGCCGCTGGTACAGGGCGCGCGGGAGTCCGCGGAGGCGCGCGGTGCGAGCGGCCGTGTTCGCGCGCCGTGTTCGCCCCGGCCGGTCCGGCACCCGGGCTTATGGCCTGTCGTGTCCGTCTGTCATGATGTCAGGCGAAGGCGACGGCGGAACGAGGAAGCCGGTGTGAATCCGGCGCGGTCCCGCCACTGTGATCGGCGAGCGGATCCCGAACAGACCACTGCCCGGATGCGGGTGGGAAGGTCGGGACGAGCGACGACCCGAGAGCCAGGAGACTCACGCGGTCGCCTCCTCGAAATGACTGGGGCGGATTTCCCCGGAGAGGAGGGCTCGTCGGGATGCCCAGAGGACCATCATCAGCCGGTCCGGTTCCGTGCCGGGTCGTGGTGTGCCGGGACTGCTGCTGTGGCAGCACCAAGGTGACCGGTGTCGACCACGCCAGACAGATCGCACGTCTCGCCGAAGAGGCGCCGGTTCGCGTCTCGGACTGCCTCGACGTGTGTGACCAGGCGAACGTGATCGTTGTACAGCCCTCGTCCGAGGGGCGCGCCGCCGGCGGCCGGGCGGCCTGGTTCGGCCTCGTCAACGACACCGCAGCGACCGAGTACGTCGCCGCCTGGATACGAGCGGGTGGGCCGGGCGTCGCAGATCGACCGGACCTCCTCGAGAACCACGCCTTCGCCCCGCCTCGGCGCGCCCGCTCCGAGATGCTCCGCGGCGCGGGCTGAGCCGCGGCCACCACTTTCCACATTCCCCGAGTCCGAGCGCTCCGGGCTGATGCCCGGACGCGCAGGACCGCTTCCTGCGTGAGAGGACCCACCACATGATGGGCAGGCGCCCGGTATCCCTGCTGTCGGCCATGGCCGCAGCCCTACTGATAGCCGGTTGCGGTGGCACGGCAGAGCGGAAGGACGCCCCGTCAGCCGACCCCGCCGCCAAGGGGTTTCCGGTTACCGTGTCCAACTGCGGTGTGAAGACGACCTATCAGCGTCCGCCGCAGCGCTCGGTTTCGATGAACCAGCATGCGACCGAGGTCATGCTGGCATTGGGTCTTGAGAAGTCCATGGTGGGCACCTCCTATCTCGATGACAGGATCCTGCCGGAGTACCAGGGGGCCTACGACGGGATCAAGGTCCTGGCGAAGGAGTACCCCTCGTTCGAGACACTGCTGGCCGCCGAACCGGACTTCACCTACGGCGGTTTCGCCAGCACCTTCGACGAGAAGGAAGGGCGCAGCCGCGACGCGCTCTCCAAGGCCGGGATCAACTCCTATCTGAACATCGAGGAGTGCCCGTCGGGGCCGGTGACGATGACCGCCATGGACCAGGAGATCCGGAACGTGGCGAAGATCTTCGGTGTGCCGGACCGGGCGGAGCGGCAGTTGAAGAAGCTCCACGGCACGCTGGACACCGTCGAGGACAAGCTCGCCGGTACCACACGGGTGAAGATCTTCGTGTACGACAGCGGTGACAAGACCGCCTTCACCGCCGGCGGCGCGGGCATCGGCAACGAGATGATCGAGCTGGCCGGCGGGGTGAACCTCTTCGCCGACCTGGACAAGGCCTTCGGTGACGTGTCGTTCGAGCAGGTGGCGGAGCGCGCGCCCGAGGTGATCGTCATCTACGACTACGGCGACCAGCCGGTCGAGGACAAGAAGAAGTTCCTGCTCGCGAACCCGGCGCTCAAGGACGTACCAGCCGTCAAGAACAAGCGGTTCGCCGTGCTACCGCTGTCGTCCACAGTACTGGGCGTCCGGGTGCCGTCCGGCGTGGAGTCCCTGGCCAGGCAGCTCCACCCGGACCGGTTCAAGTGACCGGCGCCACCGACACCACAGACGTGAAGGAGGCGGACGCGGCGGCCGGGGCGACCGGCACGCGGGCGGCGGAGGCCGGCGCTGCCGCCCTCCGCCGCCCCGGAATGCCCTACCCGCTCGTGCTCGTGCTGCTGGCCGCGCTGCTTGCCGTCGCAGCCACCTTCGGGATCGCGGCCGGGTCCATCAGCGTCCCGGCCGACCAGGTGTGGGGCATCCTGCTGCACCGCGTGCATCCCTCGCTCGCCGAGCCGACCTGGACACCGGTCCGCGAGACGATAGTCATCGACGTCCGGCTGCCGCGAGTGCTGTTGTCCGGCGTCGTGGGGGCGGGCCTCGCGGTGTCCGGAATGGCGCTGCAGGCACTCGTGCGCAACCCCCTCGCGGACCCGATGCTGCTCGGGGTGTCCTCGGGCGCCTCGGTCGGCGCGGTGCTGGTCCTCGTCTTCAACGTCACCCTGTTCGGTGTGTTCTCCCTGCCGGTGGCCGCGTTCCTCGGCGCTCTCGCCGCCCTCGTCTCCGTCTACTTCCTGGCCCGTTCCGAGGGACGGATGACGACTGTGCGGCTGGTGCTGGCTGGCGTGGCGACGGCCGAGGTGCTGTCCGCGCTCGCCAGCTTCCTCATCGTCACCTCCAACGATCCGCACAAGACGCAGTCGGCGATGCGCTGGATGCTCGGCGGACTGGCCGGCACCACCTGGACGGTGGTGTGGATCCCCGTCGGTGCCGTCCTCCTCGGGACGGCCGTCCTCCTCGGCGTCTGCCGTCCGCTCAACCTCCTGCTTGCAGGGGAGGAAGCCGCCGTGGCGCTCGGCCTGGACGTGCACCGCTTCCGGGCCGCACTGTTCACGCTCGTCGCAGTCATGATCGGCACGATCGTCGCGGTCAGCGGCCAGATCGGATTCGTCGGCCTGATCATGCCGCACGTGGTGCGGCTGGTGGGCGGCGCCCCCCCCCGACGCGCTCTTCCCGCCGCAGCCCTGCTCGGCGCGGCGTTCCTCATCGCCGCGGATCTGGCCGCGCGCACCGTCATGAGCCCGGAGGAGATTCCCGTGGGCATTCTCACCGCCCTGGTCGGGGGCCCCTTCTTCCTGTGGCTGATGCGGCGGAGGTCCGCATGACGCAGACGGTCACGGTCACGGATGCGCCCGGCACGCTGGCCGCTGAGGACCTGTCGGTGGTCGTGGGCGGGCGGGTGCTCGTGGACCGGGTGTCACTGAAGGTGGCACCGCGCGAGGTGGTGGGGCTCATCGGCCCCAACGGCGCGGGCAAGTCGACCCTGCTGCGTACGGTCTACCGGGCGCTGCGCCCCACATCGGGGCGCGTCCTCCTGGACGGCGAGGACGTCCGGCGGATGTCCGGCAAGGGCCTCGCCCGCCGGCTGGCCGCCGTCCTGCAGGAATCCGCAGGGGACTTCGAGCTGTCGGTGTACGACGTGGTGGCCATGGGCCGCACTCCGCACAAGCGGGCATTCGATGGCGACGACACCGACGACCGAGGCATCGTCATGGACGCGCTGGGCAACCTCGACGCCGCCGGGCTGGCGCACGCCCCTTTCAGCCGGCTGTCGGGCGGCGAGAAGCAGCGGGTGCTCATCGCCCGTGCACTGGCCCAGCGCGCCGGGACGATGGTGCTGGACGAGCCGACCAATCACCTGGACCTGCGGCATCAGCTCGATACGCTGCGCCTCGTCCGCAGGCTCGGTGTGACCGCGGTCGTCGCCCTCCACGACCTCAACCTGGCCGCGGCGTTCTGCGACCGGATCTGCGTGATGGACGGCGGCCGTGTCGTGGCCACCGGATCGCCCGCAGAGGTGCTCACCCCCGAGCTCCTGGCCGAGGTCTACCGCGTCGACGCGGAAGTCGTACCGCATCCCCGTACCGGGATTCCGCACGTCACCCTGAACTCCGTCCACCCATACGGGAACGGGGTGACCGGATCCGCGTGACCCGGAATCGGCGCACCAGCACCCGACATGGAGGAGGCGATGTGGTCGATGTGAACGCCCTGAGACAGGCCCCGGCCCGATCCGTCGCATCGGCCCTGGAGGACGTCGCGGCCTTCGGTTCCTTCTTCGCGGTCGAGCTGGGAGGCCCCGGCAAAGGCTGGCACCCCGTCGGAGACGCCTACGCGGACGGCTGCGCGGACCTGATCGCGAAGACGGTCGACCGCTACCGCACCCATGAACTCCGCATCGGCGCCTCCATCGTGCAACTCGGGCACGCTGCGCGTCTGTGGTCACCCGTGCTGGCCTGCACCGCCGCCCACGGAATCGTCCCCGACCTGCACCGACTGGAGCGCGCCGACGACGGCCCCGCACTGCGCCTGCCCGCGTCCCCGACCGGCTGGTACGCAGCGGGCGCCCCGCGCCTTGCGGACCTGCTGTACGAGGTCGTGGTGGGCCGGCACCTGGACGCGCTGGCCGCCGGGCTGCGGGTCAAGGTGGCACCCCGCTTGCTGGCCGGAAACGCCTCGTCGGCGCTGGCCGAGGCCGCGCGCGCCGTTCTGGTGGCGAGACCGGATCTTCGCGGCACACTCACCGGTCTGGTCGGCGGACTGCTGAACACCGGTCGGCTGGCCGGTTCAGGAACGGTCACCGGCCCGGATCTGAGCTTCCGCCGCCGAAGCTGCTGCCTCTACTACCGGGTTCCGTCCGGAGTGAAGTGCGGAGACTGCACA
This sequence comes from Streptomyces sp. NPDC127084, assembly GCF_042724175.1. Lineage (NCBI taxonomy): Bacteria > Bacillati > Actinomycetota > Actinomycetes > Kitasatosporales > Streptomycetaceae > Streptomyces > Streptomyces sp. NPDC127084. The sequence continues at coordinate 1,559 of NZ_JBHXFA010000179.1, read as the reverse complement.
CTGGCCGGATGATCGAGTCGGGAGTCGTCCCGGCCGTCGGGACTCCGCCCTGGACCGTGTCGGGCGACGTGTGGGAGCGGAACGGGCCGCCGCGCCGGTAACGGGGAAGCCCCTGCCGGGTCTCCGGCGGGGCTTCCTCCGCGTCATCTCGTGCGGTCGGTGCTAGCCGTGTCTGACAAAGCCCGCCTGTCCCGCGACGTCTGGCACGCACTCCCCCTGGCTTCTCCCCCTGCTGTCGCGGGGGGTCCCCGGGAGGTGCCTCCACGCTGCGTTGTCGGCGTCAGCGGCGTCATCCAAGGATGCCCGGGTACGAGGATGACCTCCCGCTGCCTGCGGCGGGGGGACCCCACTGCCTTGCGATTGCGTCCCCTCGGCCGTTGCGGGCCTGGGGAGGCCCCACCCCCTCGGCCCCTTGCGGGCCTGGGGAGACCCCATGCAGCAGACGCCGCGGGCCCCGCCCCTCGGGCGGACGGCGCTATTTGTCAGACACGGCCTAGTCGAAAGTCACCGAGAAGCGCTTGGACTCCTCTCGCGACCGGTCCTGCTCCTGCACCCTCAGCAGGAGGTCGCGGATCTGGTCGAACGTGGCCTGACCCAGCGCGGTCCTGCTGAGGTCCGCGTCCTTCCAGACCAGTTCCACCGGCCGCTCGACGTCCGTCGTCAGCCGGTCCCACAGGGCGCTGAGGTTGGCCCCGTAGAAGGGGCCGAAGTCCAGGGCCCGCGCGAGGAAGCCGTGAAGGTCCGGCAGGGTGCGGTTGGCCGCACCCTCGATGACGACCTTCATGATCCTTGCCTCCCACGGCCCTGGACCGCAGGGCCGCAGCCTTCCGGCAGACCCCGCACGACGAGCGTCATGGCCTCCTCGATCGTCGCGGCGTCGACGGGAGGCGTCCCGGTGCTCGACGGGTACTGAACCCGCCAGGTGCCGGCCGAAGTGGGAAGGACACTGGGGATGTCGTGGGAGTAGGGAGGCAGGGTGCACCGGCTGAACTCGATCTTTCCATGGGAGACCACGGGGAAGAGCGCGCGCAGCTGCGGCACCTCGGAGGCCGTTCGGGCGAGCGCTGCTCCGTAGGTGCCCACCGGCAGGGCGAGGAGGGTGCGCCACTGGTACTCGACCGCCTCTCCGGCCTCGTGCGCCACGGCCAGAGGGTTGACCTCGAGCGAGGTCCAACGTTCTTGCATGTCCGAGACGGTTGCGCCGTTCTGCCAGGCGCCGACCATCTCGGCGACCGTCTTGAGATCGGCTACGTTCCCCCACGCGACTCTCAGCCCCGGGGCGGAGAGCTCCAGGCGGATGTCGCGGTGCTCACGCTGGATCGTGAGCTGAGCCCACCCACGATCGGATGCGAGCTCCAGAACGACCGGGCCCGGCGATGCCGAACCCGAGTCGACGGTCCTGAGTCCCGTCAGATCGAAGCCTGACTCCGCGGCGATGCGCTGAAGGGCGGCAGCGGGGTCGGCCGCGTCGCGGGAAAGCTCCGGATAGTGCGCGAGGTCCACGGTGGACCTCGCGGGGTTGGAAGTCGAGCTCTGATGCCTTGGATCGTTGTGCATGC
>NZ_JBHXFA010000178.1:9880-13129 GCF_042724175.1 Streptomyces sp. NPDC127084 | reverse complement strand
GCTGTTGAGTTCTCAAGGAACGGACGCTTCCTTCGTACTCACCCGCAGAACATTTTCTGAGGCTTTCCTCCGGGCGCTTCCCTTCGGTGTTTCCAACCTTACCAGATTCTTATTCCGTTCCGTTCCCGGTTCGGATTCTGATTCCGGTGGCCGTTGGAGGGCCTTTTTGCCTTTCGGCGTGTTCACTACGCTAGCCGATTTCCCCGTTGACTCATAATCGAGTCGTTCGAGCTGAATTTCGGCATGCCGAAATCCCACCCGGTTTGGGTTTGTCGTAGGTAGTGGATGGCCGCTTCGGGGGCTGTTGAACAGCAGTCCCTGTTCAAGCGGCTCGGGCTACGTTAGGCGTCCTGAAACACAGAGTCAAGTTGACCTACGGCGTGGCGTATGAGGTCGATAGGCACTCACGGTGGGATCGTCGTCGATCCAGTAGCGCCAGGGATGGGAGGCGCCTTCGCCTCCGACACCCGTGCGCGGGCCGTTGCGTACCTGGTCAGAGGTGGCGGGCCAGCCTGTGAGGATGCTGAGGGGAGCGTCGGGGCCGGCGCAGACGTCGGTGCCGTCAAGTCCCCGGTCGATGCCGAGGGCGGTGGCCAGACGGGCGGGGCCTTTGGCCAGTTCCCTGTCATCGCGGGCTGAGATTCGACGTTTACGGGCCAGTTCATTGCCCACGCGGACCTCGCCCGCGCGCAGCAGGACCCCGCTCGCGGTGCCTTCGGGACCGCACACCAGGTTGAGGCAGTGCCACATGCCGTAGGTGAAGTAGACGTAGGCGTGTCCGGGCGGACCGAACATCACCGCGTTCCGGGCCGTACGGCCCCGGTAGGCGTGCGAGCCCGGGTCGGCTTCGCCGGCGTACGCCTCCACCTCCGTCAACCGGAGCTCGATCGGGCCGTCGACCGTCTGACGTACCAGCGTGCGGCCGAGGAGATCGGGGGCGACATCGAGAACCGGGCGGTCGAAGAAGCGCCGGGGCAGCGGAGTGCGGTCAGGGCTGTCGGGCATGGCGTCCGAGGGTACCCCTCTGCTGGGTCCTGGGAACCGGTTACGGTCGTCGGGCGTATGTAGAGGTCAGGACCAAGGGAGGTAGGAGCATGGGCTTCAAGAGGCTGCTCGCGAGTCTGGGTGCCGGTGGGGCGTCCGTGGAGACCGAGCTGACGGAGGCGAACGTCGTCCCCGGCGGTGTGGTGCAGGGCGAGGTGCGGATCCAGGGCGGGTCCGTCGACCAGCAGATCGAGGGGCTGTCCGTCGGTCTCCAGGCGCGCGTCGAGGTCGAGGGCGGTGACCAGGAGATGAGGCAGGACATCGAGTTCACCAAGCAGCGGCTCGGCGGTGCCTTCGAGCTGAAGGCCGGCGCGGTGCACGTCGTGCCGTTCGGGCTCGAGATCCCCTGGGAGACGCCGATCACCACGATCGCCGGGCAGCAGCTGCGCGGGATGAACATCGGTGTGACCACGGAGCTGGAGATCGCGCGGGCCGTGGACTCCGGTGACCTGGACCCGATCCACGTCCACCCGCTTCCGGCGCAGCAGGCGATCCTCGACGCGTTCATCCAGCTCGGCTTCCGCTTCAAGAGCGCGGACATGGAGCGCGGTCACATCCGGGGGACGCGGCAGCGCCTGCCGTTCTACCAGGAGATCGAGTTCCTCCCGCCGTCGCAGTACCGGGGGCTGAACCAGGTCGAGCTGACGTTCGTCGCCGACGGCCGGGAGATGGACGTGGTGCTGGAGATGGACAAGAAGCCGGGCCTCTTCAGCGAGGGCAGCGACTCCTACCGTTCCTTCCAGGTGGATCTGCACAACTTCCAGGGAACGGATTACGCCGCCTACCTGAACCAGTGGCTCGCCGATGTCGGCGGTCGCCGCAACTGGTTCTAGGCTCGGGTTCCGTAAGCGCGGAAACGCGCAGGAACGCCTATTCGGAGGTTCAGACGTGACCGAGGCGAAGAGGGCCCCGCTGCCTCATGACTTCCACCCGGCGGTGCCGTCGTTCACCGTGGCGAGTCCCGATGTCGAGCCAGGAGCCTTCCTCAAGGACGCCCAGGTCCACTCGGGTGGCAACACCTCGCCCGCCCTGCGGTGGGAGGGCTTCCCCGCGGAGACGAAGAGCTTCGCGGTGACGTGCTTCGATCCTGACGCGCCGACGGGCAGCGGGTTCTGGCACTGGGTGCTGTTCGACATCCCGTCATCGGTGACCGAGCTGCCCGCGGGTGCGGGCGGCGGGAGGTTCGAAGGCCTGCCCGAGGGCGCGGTACATGTCCGCAACGACTACGGGTCGAAGGACTTCGGCGGCGCCGCACCGCCGCCCGGGGACGGGCCGCACCGCTATGTGTTCACGGTGTACGCCGTGGGCAAGGAGAAGCTGGGCCCTGGTGACGATGTGTCTCCGGCGGTCGTGGGCTTCAATCTGCGGTTCCACACGCTGGGGCGCGCCCAGCTCATCGGTGAATACGAGAGCAAGGGCGAGTAGCCCGAGCCGGTTCTCAGGCTTCGCCTGTTGTTTGCCCGCTCCTGGTCTTGGAAGAGATCAGGAGCGGGCATCTTCCGTAGTACGCGGATATTGCGTTGTCCATCGCGGCGTGCCCGGCCAGAGTTGGTCCCAGCCCAGAGCCCGCCGGAAGGGCCGGGCCGGCACACGGGAGGTGGGGCACAATGCGGGACACGCTGGTACTGAATGCGAGCTTCGAGCCGCTGTCGACGGTGACGCTCAACCGTGCGGTGGTGCTGGTGTTGCAGGACAAGGCCGTCGTCGAGCAGGCCCACCCCGCGCTCCGGGTGCGTGCCGCGGCGATGGAGCTGCCGGTGCCCCGGGTGATCAGGCTGTGCAGATACGTACGGGTGCCGTTTCGAAGACAGGCGCCGTGGTCGCGGAGGGGTGTGCTGGTCAGGGACCAGCACCGGTGCGCGTACTGCGGTAGGCGGGCCACGACGGTGGACCACGTGGTGCCGCGGTCCCGGGGTGGTGCGGACAGCTGGCTGAACACGGTGGCGTCCTGTGCGGAGGACAACCACCGCAAGGCGGACCGTACGCCTGAGCAGGCGGGGATGCCCTTGCTGCACCAGCCTTTCGTGCCGACTCCGGCGGACGCGATGCTGCTGACCCTGCGGGCTGGTGAGCGTGCGGAGCTGCCGGAGTGGCTGGCGCGGCACGGGCCGCAGCCGGATGTGCGGTCCGCGGCGTAAGTGCGTTACGCACCGATGCGGTGCCGGGAAGCCCGCCTCCTTGTCGTGGAGGCGGGCTTCCGCGCGT
>NZ_JBHXFA010000178.1:5465-9870 GCF_042724175.1 Streptomyces sp. NPDC127084 | reverse complement strand
GGGGGGGGGGGGCCGCCGCCCCGCGGGTGGGGGGGGCCGGGGGTGTGTGGGGCGGGCCCCCCGCGGCGGGGCGCGGCCCCCCCCCCCGCGGGGGGGGCGGGCGGGCTTCCGCGCGTCGTCAGCGCAGGAGTAGCTGGACGATGGCGGCCGTGCCGACGATGACGATCACGGTCCGCAGCGCCACGGGCGAGAGTCTCCGTCCGACTCTGGCACCGATCTGGCCGCCGATGGTGGAGCCGACCGCGATCAGCAGGACGGCGGTCCAGTCGATCTCGGCGACGAAGACGAAGAAGAGTGCGGCGACGCTGTTGACGATCGCGGCGAGGACGTTCTTGACAGCGTTGAGGCGCTGGAGAGTGTCGTCCAGCAGGATGCCCATCAGGGACAGATAGATGACTCCCTGGGCGGCGGTGAAGTAGCCGCCGTAGACGCTGGCGAGCATCAGGGCGACGCGGAGGAGCGGGCCTCCGTCGGGGTGCGGCCGGGCGGTGGTGTCCCGTTCCCTGCGGCGCTGGACTGCCGCGGAGATGCGGGGCTGGAGGATCACCAGGACGAGGGCGAGTGCGACCAGGACGGGCACGATGGTCTCGAAGGCGGTGGAGGGCAGCAGGAGGAGCAGCATCGCTCCGCCGAGCCCGCCGATGAGTGAGGCGAGTCCGAGGCGCAGGACGCGGCGGCGCTGTCCGGTGAGTTCCTTCCGGTAGCCGACGGCTCCGCTGATCGATCCTGGTATCAGTCCGATGGCATTCGAGACGGTCGCGGTGACGGGGGGCAGTCCGGTGGCCAGCAGGACCGGGAACGTGATGAGCGTTCCCGAGCCGACGATCGTGTTGATCGTGCCTGCTGCCGTACCGGCGGCGAAGACCGCGAGTACTTCCCAGATGGACAAAGCCATCTCCTTACATGATCAGGTGTCGCCTCCCCGCCATGAAGGTCGAGGGGCCGCACCGATCATGCCCGACTGCCCGGGTGCGTCAGTCGATCGGGGGTTGCTCGCGTCGCTCGGTGCCGCTCTGCGGCGGGATGTTGCCGCTGCCTCCGTTGCCGTTGTTGTGGTTTCCGGTGAGCGGGCCGCCGAAGCTGCCGATGGCGCCGGAGAGGCCCTTGAGCGCGTCGCCGATCTCGCTGGGCACGATCCAGAGCTTGTTGGCGTCGCCTTCGGCGATCTTCGGCAGCATCTGGAGGTACTGGTACGAGAGCAGCTTCTGGTCGGGGTCTCCCGCGTGGATGGACTCGAAGACGGTGCGGATCGCCTGGGCCTCGCCCTCGGCGCGCAGGGCTGCGGCCTTGGCCTCACCTTCGGCGCGCAGGATCGCCGACTGCTTCTCGCCCTCGGCGGTGAGGATCTGTGACTGGCGGATGCCTTCCGCGGTGAGGATCGCGGCGCGCTTGTCACGGTCGGCGCGCATCTGCTTCTCCATCGAGTCCTGGATGGAGGTGGGCGGTTCGATGGCCTTGAGCTCGACGCGGTTGACGCGGATGCCCCACTTGCCGGTGGCCTCGTCGAGGACGCCGCGTAGGGCCGCGTTGATCTCCTCGCGTGAGGTCAGGGTCCGCTCCAGGTCCATACCGCCGATGATGTTGCGCAGTGTGGTGACGGTGAGCTGCTCGATCGCCTGGATGTAGCTGGCGACTTCGTAGGTCGCCGCCCTGGCGTCCGTCACCTGGTAGTAGATGACCGTATCGATGTTGACGACGAGGTTGTCCTGGGTGATCACCGGCTGGGGTGGGAAGGGGACGACCTGTTCACGGAGGTCGATCCGGTTGCGGATCGAGTCGATGAACGGCACGACGATGTTCAGTCCCGCGTTGAGGGTGCGGGTGTAGCGGCCGAAGCGTTCGACAATGGCGGCACTGGCCTGCGGGATGACCTGGATCGTCTTGATCAAGGCGATGAAGACAAGCACCACCAGAATGACCAGGACGATGATGATCGATGGCATCGTGCTCCCCGTGCCCTTCGCTGCCGGATGATTCTGATGATCGAGTTTCCCAGACCGCGGGCGGTGATGGGACCCGTTCCCTCACATGACGCTGACGCGTGGTCAGATGACCACAGCGGTGGCACCGTCGATCTCGACCACGTCGACCTGCTCGCCCGGTTCGAAGGCCCGTTCCGTGTCGAGGGAGCGCGCCGACCAGATCTCCCCTGCGAGCTTGATACGGCCGCCGTCGCCGTCGACCCGTTCCAGTACGACGGCTTGACGGCCTCTCAACGCGTCTATGCCGGTGGCCAGTCGGGGTCGTTGTGAGCTGTGGCGGGCCGCTATGGGGCGTACGACCGCGATGAGCGCGACCGACACCGCGGCGAACACGCCCACTTGGGCGACCACGCCGAAGCCGAGAGCCGCGGTGACGGCACCCGCGATGGCTCCGGCGGAGAGCATGCCGAATTCGGGCATGGCGGTGAGCACGAGTGGGATGCCGAGTCCCACCGCGGCGATGAGCCACCACACCCATGCGTCGATGTCCACACAGGCATGGTAGGTCGGTGGCCGCCCCGCCGACAGGGCGCGCGGGCCCGGCTGTTGAGGCTCGGACCGGGGTTCCGGGGTCTACTGGCCGAGCGGGAGGCCCTGAGCGCTCCAGCGCTCGCCGTTGCGCTCCACGATGAGGGGCAGGCCGAAGCAGCGGGAGAGGTTGCGGGAGGTGAGTTCGGTCTCCATGGGCCCCGCGGTGACCACCTTGCCCTGGCGGATCATCATCACGTGGGTGAAGCCGGGCGCGATCTCCTCGACATGGTGGGTCACCATGATCATGGAGGGCGCCAGTGGGTCCCTGGCGAGTCGGCCGAGGCGGCGGACCAGGTCTTCCCGGCCGCCGAGGTCGAGCCCCGCGGCGGGCTCGTCCAGGAGCAGCAGTTCGGGGTCGGTCATCAGGGCGCGTGCGATGAGGGTGCGCTTGCGCTCGCCCTCGGAGAGAGTGCCGAACCTGCGGTCCAGGTAGTCCGACATGCCGAGGCGGTCGAGGAAGGCGCGGGCGCGCTGCTCGTCGACGGTGTCGTAGTCCTCGTGCCAGCTCGCGGTCATTCCGTAGGCGGCGGTGAGCACGGTCTGGAGGACGGTCTGGCGCTTGGGGAGCTTTTCGGCCATGGCGATGCCTGCCATGCCGATGCGCGGGCGGAGATCGAAGACGTCGACCTTGCCGAGGCGGTCCCCGAGGATGGTGGTGCTGCCGGTGGTGGGGAAGAGGTAACTGGAGGCGATGTTGAGCAGGGTGGTCTTGCCGGCGCCGTTGGGGCCGAGGATCACCCAGCGCTCCCCTTCCTTGACCGACCAGGAGACGTCGTCCACCAGAGCGCGTCCGTCGCGGACCACGGATACGTCCACCAGCTCCAGTACATCGCTCATGAGCGCGTTGTCTCCCCATGCAATCGTCGAGAGGTCTCGGGAGTCCGGTGTGCCTGCGGGCGTGGCTCCCAGGGAAAACCTACGCCACCAGCCGGGTCCCCCGATGGCCTGGTCCGGTACCTAGGCTGGGTCCATGCTTTCGGAACCACGCTCAGGACGACTGGCCGCTTGGGGAAATGCCCTGTTGGCCGGTTTTGTATCACCCGACGACGCGGTGCACGCGATCGTCGGGGACGACGCGGTGCATCGTGTGGAGGGGCTGCCGGACGAGCCAGGGCCGGTCGGGCTCAGCCTGGCGCTGGGGCGGCTGCGCGGGCTCGGTGTGACGGGCTTCCGGGTCGCACTGCCCGCGCCTGGGCATCCGCTGGGGCTCAGCGGGCCCCCCGCCTTCAACGCACGTGCCCTTGAGGCGGAGGAGGCCGTCGTCGGCCATGGGGCCGCGTACGGGCTGGTCCCGGACGTGCACGAGGTGGGGCCTGCCGGAGACAGGCATGTGCGGGTGGTCTGGCACTGCCTGCAGGTGCGTGATGCCCCGCCCGCGGACGTGCCGTCGCTCGGGGAGGCCGAACGCGAGCTGGCGGAGGCGATGCGGGAGGCGACGGCGGTGCTGTCGCGGCTCGATGTGGCGGGCTCGGGTCCGGTGGCCGAGGCGGCGCTGGACGCGTACCGGGCGCGGGCCGAGGCGGGTGCGGGCCGGGATGTGCTGGCGCCCGGGTATCCGCCCCGTGCGGTACGGGTGCTGGAGCTGGCGCAGCGGGTCGGGCTGCTGGTCTCGCTGGCGTACGACAACGGGCACGGCGGTGCCGTGAGCGCCTCGGAGATGGCGGCGCGGGGTGAGGCGCTGCGGCCGGTGGAGCGGGTGGCCCGGCGTGCGCAGGTCGCGGCCTACAACGCGTATGTGGAGGAGCGGGAGCGCCGCGGGGAGGCGTAGTGCCCTGACCGGCGGGGGGGGGCGGCGCCGCGGCGCGGGGCGGGGGGGGGGCGGGTGGGGGTGGGCGCCCCCCGCCCACACCCGGGGCGAGAGGGTCGGGGCGTGGGGGAGGGTGTGGGACACA
>NZ_JBHXFA010000178.1:0-5455 GCF_042724175.1 Streptomyces sp. NPDC127084 | reverse complement strand
GGGGGGCGCCCGCACCCGGCCGCGGGGGGGGCCGGGCGCCGGTCGGCGCTCAGTGAGCCAGCGGCGGCTGGTCAGCCGTTGACGCCGACGTTGCCGAAGGCCGGGTTGAGCGCACCGATGACGTTGACGGTGTTGCCGACGACGTTGACCGGGACGTGGACCGGGACCTGGACCAGGTTGCCGGAGCCGATGCCCGGGGAGTTGGCGGCGCTGCCGTCCGCGTGCGCGCTGGTCGCGGACGCGGCACCGGCGCCGGCGGCGAGCAGTCCACCGGCGACCATGGTGACGACGGCGGCCTTCTTCAGGTTCTTCACTTCAGCTTCCTCCTGGTCATGGGCTGTCATGGGCTGTCGTGCGCTGCGATGCCCACCGCAGCACGCACTGGAGAACGCCGACCGAACCGCTTCGGATACGCCATGTGGGCGACATACACACGACGGTATGAATCTCAGACCAGCGGGCAACCATCCCGGGCAGTCGGCCACCGACCTGCTGAAACGTTCTGATCAGCCGCTGAGTCCATGGCGTACGGCCCAGAGCGCCGCCTGCGTACGATCCGCCAGATCCAGCTTCATCAGAATGTTCGACACATGGGTCTTCACCGTCTTCTCGGAGAGGACCAGCGCGCGGGCTATCTCGCGGTTGGAGCGGCCGTCGGCGATCAGCCCGAGCACCTCGCGCTCCCGCTCGGTGAGCGAGGTGTTCCTCCCCTGCCCCGTGCCGGGCACGTCCTCCGAGAGCAGCACGTCGGCCACCTCGGGCTGGAGCAGTACATGGCCCGCGTACACGGAGCGGATCGCACCGGCCAGGGCGTCGGGATCGACGTCCTTGTACACATAGCCCGAGGCTCCCGCGCGAAGCGCCGGGATCACGGTGCGCCGTTCCATGAAGCTCGTGACCACCAGCACCTTCGCCGGGTTGTCCAGGGCGCGCAGCCGGCGCAGGGCCTCGATCCCGTCCACGCCCGGCATCTTCACGTCCATCAACACGACATCGGGGCCCAGCTCCTCGGCCTGTGCGACGCCATCGGCGCCGTCGGCGGCCTCCCCCACCACCTCGATGTCGTCCTGCACCTCCAGGAAGGTACGCAGGCCCCGGCGGACGACCTGGTGATCGTCCACGAGCAGCACGCGGATCCGCTTGTCACCCACCGGGGACCTCCATCTCGATCGTGGTGCCCTCGCCGGGCGCCGATTCCACCGTGAGTGTGCCGCCGACGCCACCGGCCCGGTCGCGCATCGAGACCAGGCCGAGGTGCCGCCCCGCCCTGCGCACCGACGCGGGCTCGAAGCCGCCGCCGTCGTCCCTGACGCTGAGTACCGCCCCCTGCCCCCTGCGGCAGAGGCTGACCGCGACCCGCTCCGCGCCCGAGTGCCGCAGCGCGTTGTGCAGGGCTTCCTGGGCGACTCGCAGCAGGGCCTCCTCCTGGGACGCCGGCAGTGCGCGCACTCCCTGTGCCTCGAAGGTGACGCGGGCGGTGTGTGCGCGGTCGAGCACCTGGATCTGGGTACGGAGGGTGTCGACCAGCCCGTCCTCGTCCAGCGCCGCCGGACGCAGCTCGACCACAGCGGCCCGCAGTTCGTCGGCGGCTTCGGCGGCGAGTACGGCGACCTGCTGGAGCTCTCCCTTGGCGCGGACCGGGTCGCGGTCCACCAGTGTCGCCGCGGCCTGCGCGGTCAGCCGAAGCGAGAACAGCTTCTGGCTGACCGCGTCATGCAGCTCATGGGCCAGCCGGGAGCGTTCCTCGGCGATGGTGAGCTCACGGCTGCGTTCATAGAGCCGGGCGTTGGTGAGGGCGATCGCGGCGTGCTGGGCGAGGATCGAGAGCAGCTCCTCGTCCTCCTCGGTGAACCCGCATACCTCCCCGCGGGCGCCGGGGGGCTTGGGGCACCTCTTGTTGGCGAGGAAGAGCGCGCCGATCGTCTCGTCGCCGTCCTTGATGGGCAGGCCCAGGAAATCGGACATCTCGGGGTGGGCCGATGGCCAGCCCTCGAAGCGGGGGTCCATGCGCACGTCCGCGAGCCGCTCGGTCTTCGCGTCCCTGAGCATCGCGGCGAGGATTCCATGCTGGCGGGGAAGCGGTCCGATCGCCCGCCACTGCTCATCGCTCACGCCGTCGACGACGAACTGGGCGAAGCCGCCGTGGTCGTCCGGCACGCCCAGGGCCGCGTACTCCGCGTCGAGCAGCTCACGCGCCGAGGCGACGATGGTCTTGAGGACGTCGCGCACCTCGAGGTGCCTGCTCATCTCGAGGAGGGCGGTGCTCACGGCGGCGAGGCCGGAGCGCGGTCGATGGCTCATGGGATCACGGTACCGGCGTGTGGTGACCGTACGTATCGGGCTGTGGACGGCCGTCGCCTGGGCCGTGGGACGTAGGGCGAAGTACCCGGTACGGCAGGGTCTCGGGGACGACGCGGACGGCCGCGCCGCAGAGCCACTCTGAGGGCAACCGAACAGAGGGGATGGAGCCATGCCGGTAGCGATCATCACGGGAGCCTCGAAGGGGCTGGGGCGGGCGCTGGCCGAGGCGCTGGCCCGCCGTGGCTGGGACCTGGTGCTCGACGCGCGTACCGAATCAGTTCTGGCGAAGACGGCTGAGGAGCTGCGGCGGCACGGAACCCGGGTGGTGGCGCTGCCCGGGGATGTCACCCGGGCCGGGCATCGCGAGGTGCTGGTGGCGGCGGCGAAGGAGCTGGGGTCGCTCGATCTGCTGGTGAGCAATGCCAGCGCGCTGGGTGCCGAACCTCTGGTCCCGCTGGCGGCGCTGCCCCTGTCCGGGCTGCGGGAGGCGTTGGAGACCAACGTGGTGGCGGCGCTCGGCCTGGTGCAGGAGGCGCTGCCGCTGCTGCGCGGGGACACGCCGGGTACGGGGCCGGGTGCGGTGATCGCGGTGAGCTCGGACGCGGCGCGGGAGGCGTACCCCACCTGGGGCGGTTACGGGGCGTCGAAGGCAGCTCTCGACCTGCTCATCGGGGTGCTGGCGGTCGAGGAGCCGGGACTGAGGGTCTGGGCGGTGGATCCCGGGGACATGCGCACGGATCTCTACGAGGCCGCCGTGCCCGGCGACGGGGACGGCGGGGCGCGGCCCGCGCCGGAGTCGGTGGTACCGGCGTTCCTGAGGCTGCTGGACGAGCGCCCGGCGAGCGGCCGGTATGAGGCGACCGTGCTGACGACGGGCCGGTGAGGCGGATGAGCGGGCTGAGCCGGGTGAGTGTGCTGGAGAGCCTCAGGGTGCCGGACGAGCTGCTGGCGCGGGTACCCGCCGAGGTCCGCGGCAGCGGCCGGGACGACGTACGGCTGCTGGTGTCGCGTGGGACGGCGGTGTCGCACCACGTCTTCCGGGAGCTGCCGGGGCAGCTGCGGGCCGGTGACGTGCTGGTGGTGAACACCTCGCCCACGCTGCCGGCCGCAGTGGACGGGCGGCTGGGCGCGGAGCGCCTGGTCGTGCACTTCTCGACGCGCGGTGAGCTGGGCTCCGACCCGGACCGCGGTCGGCGGGGCGAGCGCTGGGTGGTGGAGTTGCGCACCCCGGACGGCGCGGGTAGCACGCGGCGGCGTCACGGCGGTCCGGCGGGGGCGCGGATCCGGCTGCCCGGCGGTGGACTGCTCGTACTGGAGGAACCGCTGACGCCCGGTGGCGGGACGGCGGGCGGACGGTTGTGGTGGGCCACGGCGTCGGTGAAGGTGACGGAGCTGATGGGGCGGTACGGCAGGCCCATCCGATACCGCTACACCGAGCGGGACCAACCGCTGTCCGCGTATCAGACGGTGTTCGCGCTGCCCGCGCCCGATGGCTCGGGGGCGGGTTCTGCGGAGATGCCGAGTGCGGCCCGCCCCTTCACCGAGCCCGTGGTAGCGGAGCTGGTGCGCAGGGGGGTGCAGTTCGCTCCGCTCACGCTGCACACGGGCGTGGCGTCGGCGGAGGCGCACGAGCCTCCGTATCCGGAGCGTTTCGAGGTGTCCGAGGCGACGGCATGGCTGGTGAACGCGGCACGGGCGGGCGGCGGACGGGTCATCGCGGTGGGGACGACCGCGGTACGGGCCCTGGAGTCGGCGTCGGGGCCGGACGGTGTTGTGCGGGCCGCGAAGGGCTGGACCGACCTGGTCATCACCCCCGGGCGCGGGGTGCGGACGGTGGACGGGCTGCTGACGGGGCTGCACGAGCCCGAGGCCTCGCATCTGCTGATGCTGGCGGCGATCACCGGGGAGGAAGCGCTGGCCTGCGGCTATACCCAGGCGCTGGAGCACCGCTACCTGTGGCATGAGTTCGGGGACGTGCACCTCATCCTGCCGGACGACCCCATGACGGTCCGGATTGCTTGAGCAACTCTCTGCGAGGTGGAGCAGGGCTGGATGTGAGCCCGCGCATAGGGCGCAGGTCACTTACGAAGCGCTCTAGTGGATACATAGAGGACACGTGAGCTGGCCTTCATGGGGGACTTGTCCGGATTTATGGGGTCCTGCTCCACTAACCAGGATCGTACGTCACACCTTTGCCAGCGGATTTTGCTGCCGCTAAGAATTGCGTTCGTCGCCGCCGAGAAGGCGCTGAGCCGCCCGGCCTTTCGCGACACTCCGCTATTCGAAGAGGTACGTCTCGCATGTTCGCGTCCCGCACTTCCGGTTCCGCTCGTATGTCCAAGACTCACAAGATCTCGATCGCCGGTGTGGCCGCCGTTGGCGTCTCGGCCCTCGCGTTCTCGCTCGTCCCGGGCAGCGCCGCCGCCGAAACCGAGACGCAGGCCGTGTCCACCGCGAACGTCGCCTGGTCCACCAGCGTCGACACCGCGAAGGCCGCTGCCCTCCAGGCGAGCATCACCAACCAGTCGGCCTTCCTTGACGCCCAGGCCCAGGCCCAGACCCAGGCCGCCGCCAAGGCGAAGGCCACCGCCGCCGCGCTGAAGGCCAAGGCCGAGGCCCAGGCCGCCGCCAAGGCGAAAGCCGCCGCTGCCGCCAAGGCCGCCGCGAAGAAGCGCGCCGCCGCCGCGGCCGCCAACCGCGCCGCCGCCCGCCAGGCCGTCTACCCGAACAACCTGGACGGCTGGATCCGCGAGGCCATGGACATCATGAAGAAGCACGACATCCCGGGCAGCTACGAGGGCATCCACCGCAACATCATGCGTGAGTCCTCCGGCAACCCGCGGGCCATCAACAACTGGGACATCAACGCCCAGAACGGCATACCGTCCAAGGGCCTGCTCCAGATCATCAAGCCCACCTTCGACGCGTACCACGTCCCCGGCACCGCCAAGGACCAGTACGACCCGGTCGCCAACATCGTCGCGTCCTGCAACTACGCGGCCGACCGCTACGGTTCGATGGACAACGTGAACAGCGCCTACTGACGGACGCCCGCACGGCCCCGTACAGACACGCCGGGGGGGGGGGGGGCCGCCCCCCCCCCCCCGCCCCCCCCCCCCCCCCCCCGCCCGCCACACACTCGCACCGACAGACA
>NZ_JBHXFA010000177.1:0-13319 GCF_042724175.1 Streptomyces sp. NPDC127084 | reverse complement strand
GGCTCCATCACTACAATCACCACCGCCCCCACACCGCAACCGGCGGCAAACCACCCATCACCAGGTTGACCAACGTCCCTGGGCAGTACAGCTAGAACAGCAGGTTGAACCGCTGCCAGCCGCCGCTGACCTTCACCCGTGCCGCGTACGGCTTCGCCGCGACGCCGGTGCCCTTGTAGTACCAGAGCACGCCGGTCTTGTCCCGGGCCACCAGGTCCGCCCTGCCGTCGGAGTTCAGGTCACCGGGCGCGACCACGGAGTTGTAGATCTGCCAGCTGGTGCCGACCTGCACCCGGCCGCCGAACGGCTTGGCCGCCGTGCCGGTCCCCGCGTACAGCCACTGCTTGCCCGCAGTGTCCCGCGCTACCAGGTCGGCCCTGCCGTCACCGGTCACATCGGTGCCGCCCGCCAGGGAGTTGTACACACCCCAGCCCGCGCCGATCTTCGTCCTCACACCGAACGGCGCCGCCGTGTTGCCCGTGCCCGGGTACAGCCACAGCACGCCGGAGGCGTCCCGCGCCAGGAGGTCCGCCTTCTTGTCGCCGGTCAGGTCGGCAGCGCCCGTGAGGGAGTTGTAGATCTGCCAGCCGGAACCGACCTTCAGCCGGGTCTTGTAGATCCCGCCGTCGCCGCTCGTCCGGTAGAACCACAGCACGCCGGCCTTGTCCCGCGCGACCGCACCCGGTCCGCTGCTCTGCACGGTGATCGGGCCCAGGCGCGTGATCGCCGAGTACCGGTTCCAGTCGCCGTCCCAGCCGACCGGGTCGACCGGGTCGAAGAGCGAGCGCGCCTTGCCCGTGCCCTTGTAGTCCCACAGGCCGCCCTCGGCGTCCCTGCCGACCAGCCGGTACCGCTGGATCACGGGTACGGAACTGCTGATGCCGAAGTCGCTGCGCGCCTCCGGGTTGAAGGTTCCGTAGTTGTAGACGTCGTACGTCATCTCGGCGCGCAGCTTCCATGCCGGCGCGGTCGCCGCGGCCTTCAGCGTGTACGTCACCGTGTAGTCGCCCGGCTTCTTGACATCGCAGCGGGCCTCGCTGCCCCAGCCGATCTCACCG
Source organism: Streptomyces sp. NPDC127084 (assembly GCF_042724175.1). Lineage (NCBI taxonomy): Bacteria > Bacillati > Actinomycetota > Actinomycetes > Kitasatosporales > Streptomycetaceae > Streptomyces > Streptomyces sp. NPDC127084. The sequence continues at coordinate 12,261 of NZ_JBHXFA010000177.1, read as the reverse complement.
AGCGAGTGGTCGCACTCCGCACCCGCCGGGTCGTTCGAGGTGATCGAGTCGACCTGGACCTTCAGCTCGCCCTCGTCCCAACCGCGGAATCCGGGCGCCGGCGGGAAGCTGATGTTGAGCTTGCCCTTGTCCACGGCGTGGAGCTTGACCGTGTGCTTGACCGAGCCGCCCGCCGGGAGCGTCGCCGTGGCCGGCTTCATCGTGTTCAGCGCGACGTGCGCGCGGGATTTCACGGCGATCGAGGCGTGCGTGTGCCTGCCGTCGACCGGACGGGAGGCGGCCGTCTGCGCCTCCTTGATCCCCTTGTCGAGGTCGGCACCGCGCGGAACGTACACGAGGCCGACGTACGCGGTCAGCCCGTGCGCGGCATTCGCGGCGGCTGACACCTCCGGGCCGGGGCTGTCACCGGAGTCGTTGACGTCACACAGGTAGACCCCGGTGATGCGGGCCTGCGGCTTGCAGGAGGGGAATTGGGACCAGTCCGCCTTCAGCCCGCTCGGCAGCCCGCCGGTCCAGGCCCCGGACTTGAGCTCCTTCTTGCTCAGCGCGTAGACCCATGTGCCGTCCGGCCGCCCGTCGTGCGAACCGCCGGACCCGGTGGGCGCCACCCCCACGTACCCTTCACCCGGCATGAGGACCGCGTCCTCGAGCGGGTCGAAGTAGTACGTCGGGTCCCCCGCCGCGTGGGCCGTACCGGTTCCCAGGACCCCGCCGGTCGCCGCCATCACGACCGCCACCCCGGCACCCAGAGCTCTGCGCAAAATATCCCCCTACCTACTACGTGTCTCGGTCGGCTGACGCTAGCACCCCCCGCCGGCCCCCCACCGCGTGCCCCCGCCGCTCCTAGGGCAGGCACACAGAAGGACCCCGGCGCGCGCCGGGGACGCCTGCAATCTGATGGGGCTGCTCGTCGGCTGCGGCGGAGACTTGGAACCGGGCGGGTCCAACATGTACGTGCGGGCGACTCGAGCAGGGGGCACCGTGGTGAGCGAAGCCCGGTTCTGCGCACCGGACTGGGAGGATCACGGCTGACACCGGCAGCGGTTGAGGACCAGGCTCAGCTTGCCGGGTGGCCGGCGGTCGCGCCGTGCGGGGTGGAGCTGAACCGCGACCGGCTGGCGGAGGTGGTGGTAGTGGCCCGCTGCCGCAAGATCGGCTGGAGCCGTCGGCCCCAGGACGGATCACCCGGTAGGGACCGTGTCTGTCAGCGCAGTCCGCTGTAGGCGGCCATGATGATCTCCATGCCGCGATTGTCCTCCTGCCGGTCCCGGTCGATCATCTGGTTCATGACGTAGGCCACCGTCATGCGTGAGCCGGGGTCGCTCGCGACCAGCGAACCGCCCCAGCCGCCCCAGCCGAAGGTGTTGCCGAACTTGCCGAAGCCCGCTGTCCAGCACATCGGCGTCCCCAGGATGCGGTCCTCACCGCGGAACACCTCGTGCCACGCGGGCTCGCAGCCCTGGGGGGACAGCAGCCGCACGCCGCCGGCCGTTCCCTGGTTCGCCAGTACCGACTGGACAAGGGCGACAGAGCGAGCGTTGCCGAAGCCGTTTACCGCGGGGACCTGCGCGCGGCGCCAGGCCGCTGAGTTGGCGTCCTTGACCCGGATAGCGGCACCGGTGTTCTCCCGGGGTACGCCGTCCGGTCCGGGCGGTGCGGTGGCGGCGTACTCGTCGGTCAGTGAGGGGGGCGGGATGAGCGGGGCGACGCGGGGGTCATGTTCCGCGGAGAGCCCGATGTGGAAGTCCGCGCCCAGCGGCTTGGCCACTTCCTCGGCGAAGAACTCGCCGAGGCCGCGGCCGGTGATGCGGCGGACGATCTCACCCACAAGGAACCCGAAGGTGAGCGCGTGATAGCCGGCTGCCGTTCCCGGTTCCCATTCGGGCGCCTGCGCGGCCAGCCCTGCCGTCACGCTCTCCCAGTCGTAAAGCTCCTCGACCGCCATCGGCCCGGACAGGTCCGGCAGTCCTGCGGTGTGCGACAGCACGTGTCGTACCAGCACGCTCTCCTTCCCGGCCGTGGCGAACTCGGGCCAATAGGCGGCGACCGGCGCGGACAGATCGAGCAGGCCTCGGTCGGCGAGGACCAGCGCACACAGCGCCGTCATGTTCTTGCTCGTAGAGTTCACGCCGACGATGGTGTCGCGCTCCCAGCGGATGGAACGGGCCGCGTCGGCGTACCCGCCCCAGATGTCGACCACCGGCTCGCCGTCGAGGTAGACGGCTGCCGAGGCGCCCGTGTCGTCCTTGCCGAGCAGCGCTGCCAGCGTCTCCCGGACAGCGGCGAACCGCGGCTCGCAGAATCCCTCGATGTCAGTCATGGGTGCAAGCCTCAGGTAGCGCCGGGGTTCCGGCCCGACAATTCCCGCACTGGTTTTGTCGGGCGCCTGAGGTGCCGCCGCGGTCCTGCGGCTGCGATTGGTCGGCAGGTGGGCGTTCCTACAGTGGGGACACCAGAACGAAGGACAGATACGCATGCTGGAGCGGCTCAATCAGGCGCTGGACCACCTGGAGGCCTGCCTCGACCAGGAGATCGACATGGCAGAGGTGGCCCGGATCGCCGCGGTGTCGGAGCACCACTTCCGGCGGCTGTTCTCCGCGCTCGCCGGGATGCCGTTTCCGGTCTACCTGCGGCGCCGGCGGATGACACTCGCCGGTGCCGAGGTGCTGGCCGGGGAGCGCACGCTGCTCGATGTCGCGGTGCGGTACGGGTACGGCTCGGGTGAGGCGTTCGCCCGGGCGTTCCGGTCGGTGCACGGCATCGGGCCGGGTGAGGCCCGGCTCAAGGGCGCCGTGCTGACGTCCCAGCCGCGGATGTCGTTCCGTGTCGTTGTCGAGGGGAGTACGACAATGCGATACCGGATCGTGGAGAAGGAGTCGTTTCGGTTCGTCGGCAGGAAGGCACGGGTTCCGCTGGTGCACGAGGGGGTCAACGCGGCCGCCGCGGCGCACGTGGAAAGCCTGGACGAGCAGGCGGTCGTCCGGATGAAGGGACTGGCGGACGGGGAGCCGGAGGGGGTCCTGTCGGCGGTGGTGCACCTGACCGACAGCCGGGAGGAGGGCGCCGAGGTGGACTACTGGGTCGGCGTGGCGACCGGTCCCGAGGCTGTTGCGGAGGAGTTCGACGCTCTCGACGTGCCGGCCGGGACCTGGGCGGTCTTCGACAACCACGGGCCGTATCCGAGCGCGCTCCAGGAGCTGTGGCGGGACGTGTTCACGCAGTGGTTCCCCTCGAACCCGTACGGGACCCGGCCGGGCCCGGAGCTCTTGCGAACCCAGCCGGTGGAGATCGGCGCGGAGACCGACTCCCAGCTGTGGATCCCGGTAGAGCGGGTCAGCGGGCGCGCCGGGGCGTGAACACCGGTACCTGGACGCCACCTTCCGACACTGAAGCCACCGTCGCCTCCTGCTCCTCGGTGGCCGGATGGCGCACGGGGCTCTCCGCGGTGCGGCGCAGCATACCCAGGTCAGCCGAGCGAGTGAACGTGAGGTGAAGGGGGCAGGCTGCATCCACGGCGATCGGGTGCGGCGGACGTGTTCATCCCGCCGCACCCCGAGTGACGCCGCCGGTCGCTCAGCGGTCGCCCAGCCACTGCATCGCGGAGCCCATCGCGGCGAGATGGGCACGCACCACACGGCCCGAGGTGCTCCTGAACGGCACCGCTTTCTCGAGGCCGCGGTGGTTGCCCGTGAACTTGCCCATCAGCCAGTCCTTACCTGTGTCCCGAAAGAACTTCTTCCACCGGCGGCTTTTGGGATCGCGTCGGAGGATGCCGTTGTTGTAGGCGTTCTTGTAGACCGCCAGTCCAAAGGCCGCGGCGCCGGCCACGGCGCAGGCCGTTCCCGCCGTGACGGCGCAGATGCCGATGCTCGCGTACCCCGCGACCGAGGCGATGCGCTCCCGGTGCCTGGCAAGCCAGCTGTATGCGCGCTTCGTTCCGCGCTGCATCCTGTCCCAGGAGACCCTTCCGTCGAGGTCGAATCGGTTGACCGGGTCGCCGTTGCAGTACTCGTAGGCGTTGGCGTTTCCGCCGGGGACGGGGTCGACCTGGAGGAAGCGTCCGGTGGTGGGGTCGTAGAGGCGGACGCCCATGAGGATGGCGCCGGTGACGGTTTCGCCGGAGCGCTGCTTGCCGCCGAGCCAGCCGTAGCGGGCGCTGGCATCTCTGGCGTTGCCGTACTCGTCGTAGGCCAGAGCGACAGGTGCCTGCTCGGTGTCCAGGGGGAGTTGGACGGTGGTGTCCCCGTGGATGTCAGTGAGTTGGAGGACGGTGTCGCCGGTGGCGCTGGAGATGGCGTCGAGCTCGCCGCCAGCGCCCTGGACGTTGCGGGTGAGGGCGCCGTCGGTCTCCCGGGTCCAGTCGGGGCTGTCGCCGTCGGTGCCGTAGTGATTGGTCTTGGACGCGGTCTGGGCCCAGGTTCCGCTGGTGTTGGTCTCGGTGGTCCAGGCGGCGAGGCGGCCGACCGCGTCCAGGGTCCAGGTCTGCCGACTGGTGCCGGAAGTCTGGGTGCGGACCAGGTCGTTGGCGTAGTAGCCGATGGTCGCTCCGGTGGATTGGGAGGTGGTGCGGCCGAACGCGTCGTGGACGGTGCCGGACGTGACGAGGCGGTCGCCGGTGTCGTAGAGGTACGACGTGGTGGTGGCGCCGGCGGACGTGCAGGTGGCGCCGATGTCGCCGGTGGAGGTGATGAGGGCGGTGCGGTTGGTGTTCTTGTCAAAGGTGTAGTCGCGACGGGTGCAGGATCCGTCTGGGGCGGTGTCGTCGGCGCGGGTCAGACGCCCGGCGGCGTCGTAGGTGTAGCCGCGGGTGCGGGTCTGGCCGTTGGAGCCGGATTCCGCCGCGACCTGGCCGTGGACGGTCCGGTCGGCGGTGTCGGAGGCGACGATGGTGCCGTCGCTGTCGCGGGTGTACACCCGGGAGGTCTCCGCACCGGTTTCGTCCTGGGCGGTGGTGAGGGTGTAGCCGCCTGCCAGGGTCCGAGTTCTCAGGTCGCCGTCCGCGTCATAGGTGGCGGTGAAGGTCCCGGCGGCAGAGTCGGTGCGGGATGTCTCGAGACCGCGCGGATCCTTGGCGGTGTCGTAGGAGAAGGTGGTGGTCGACGGGGCGGAGTCGGTGGTCTTCACCGGCCGCCCGAGTTGGTCGTACTCGGTGGTGGCGGTGTTGCCCGAACCGTCGCTGTAGGAGACCTCCCGGCCCAGCTTGTCGTATACGTGCTTGATGGTGCCCGCGCTGGAGGAAGTGGTCGCCACGTCACCGCTGTCCGCGTCGTAGGCGGTGGTCACCGCTGGGACCGCCGTGCCGCTGCCGCTGCTGCCGGCGACCACGGTCAGGATCGTACGCCCGGCGTCGTCACGAACGGTGAGGTTGGTCCGGGTGACGCCGTTGGCCGTCTCGACGGTCTTGGCGGTGCTGCCCCACCGGTCGTACTCCATCGTTCTGGTGGGCAATTGGGACGGGTTGGCGCCGCCACCGGTGATGTCACCTGCCGGGCCGGTCGAGCAGACCAGATCGGCCCACTCCGGCTTCCCGCCGCACGCGCCGGTGCCGGTGGCCGAGTAGTAGGTGGTCACCGTGGTGCCCGCGTCGGAACCGGAGGACTTCGGCAGGCTCGTCCTGGTGACCCGGCCCTGGGAGTCGTAGGACGTGGTGGTGGCGATGGCCAGTCCGTCGGGGTCGGTCACCTGCGAGGTCGGCAGGCCCTTGGCCCAGTCGTACGAGGTGGTCGCGGTACGGACGTCGCCGTCGGAGGGGTAGCCGTCCACGAAGGCACCGGTCTTCACCGTGGTCGGCTGGTTGGACACCGTCGCCGTGCCGTCCGTGGGCCTCCCCTCGTCGTACGAGGTCGCGGTGTGCGCTCGTGCCGGGACGGCGGTGCCCGCCGCCAGGTCCGTACCGCCTGCGCCCGCCTTGAGCGCCGAGGTCAGGGTGACGCGGTGCAGCGGCCCGTACTCGGCGGTCTTCCTGAGCCCGTCGGAGGAGTGGACCGACCGGGTGGAGAGCCGTTCGGCACGGTCGGCGGTCGACATGCCGCCGATTCCGAGCACAGCGAGCCGGGCCAGTCCGTCGCCACCGGTGGCCAGCGCGAGTTCGCGGTTGGCCGCGGTCAGCTCACGGGCCACATTGCCGAACCGGTCGTACTCGGTGGTGGTGATGTGCCCACCGGGGGTGGCGGTGTTGACCTCGCGTCCGGAGGCGCCGATGTAGGTGACCGTCGCCCGTTTGTAGTGCCCCGGGGACAGGTCGGAACCGGTGTGGGAGAAGGCCACCGCGTCGGCGGGGAACACCGCTGTGGCGTCGGTGGGCACATCGCTTTGGCCCCATGCGCCGACGGACTCGGCGCTCATGGCGTTGGGCGCCTTCGCCCCGGAGACCGGCACGTCGTAGACCACACGCGTGAGGGCTGCAGTGCCGTCCAGCTCACTCGCGCTGCCGGGGGTCAGATTGGCTCGTCCGGCGCCTAGCAGCATGCCGTCACCGGCGGTGGCCGCGTTGCCGGCCTTGCCGTACTCGAATCCCCAAGGAAGTTCGCCGGGGGGCGTCAGTGTGCTGACGCGGCCCGCGGAGTCGTAGAGGTAGGCGGTCTTCAGCGCGGGGCTGATCCGCGGGTCCCACACCTGCCGAAGCCGCCCCGAGTCGTCGTAGGCGTACTGCGCCACCGCGGTGGCCGTCGCGGCCGAGGCTCCCGGTTCGGTGGCCCATTGCATGATCTGCCGGACCCGGCCAGTGTGGTCGCCCAGGTCGGCTCCGGCGGCGGTGGTGGACGTCGCGTAGATGAACTCAAGTATCCGGCACCCCGCCGTGGACGGGGTCGACTCACAGGTCGCGGCGCTCGCCGCAGAGGTCGGCGCGATGACGTACCTCGGGCGGGCGAGGACCTTCCCGTCGACCGTGACCGCCTCGGAGACCACCTTGGTGGTGGAATTGTCGGTGGGCAGGTAGGTCGAGGAGACCTGCCAGGTCGTCGCGCCGGAGGCGACCTTGGCGAAGGTCGTGGTGGTGCCCTGGTCGTCCTTGAGCGTGAATGACCCCGTCAGTGATCCGGTCAGCGCCAGGTCCCCCGAGCCCGGTTCGGGGGACCAGCCTCCGGAGGAGGCGGCGGTGAAGCCGGTCTCGGTCCCGTCGAAGTCCACCAGGGCCACCGAGGTGGCCGAGGTCTTGCGGACATACGCCCAGCCGGATTCCGTCAGGTCGGCCGAGATGCCAGAAGCCCACTGGGGGCCGAAGACGGCTGCCTGTCCCTCGGCGTCCGCCCCCGCCGACGGCCTGCGGGATGACGCCGTCCGGGATATCGAAGCGCCGAAGCCGGATGCATCGGTCGCCGAGAGGGAGTAGTCGCCGGTGAGGAGGTTGACCGAGCCCGGCCCGACGCTTTGGGAGGGCGCGGTGCCGGCTTTCCGGTCCACGGTGACGGTCGCGGTCTGGGTGTGGCCGGTGGTCGTGGCGTTGGTGAAGGCGGCGCGGATGTCGATGGGGCCGTCCTCGGTGAGCGAGGAGGTGACGTTCCAGGTCAGTGCCGGGGGCGCGCCGTCGGTGGTGGCGACCGGCCAGGCGGAGAGGGCGGAGCCGTCGGCGGTCCGGGTGACGTCGGCCGCCGGGACGTTCTGCCAGGAGTCGGTCTCACCGCGACGGTACTGGTAGGTCACCGCGGTGTACCCGGTCCTGCCTTTGGCGGTGAGGCCGATCCGGCGGGCGCTGGTGTCACCGTCGGCGGGGGTGAGGAGTCCGGCGCCGTCGGTGCCCACGCCGAACGAGTAGCGGGTGGTTGCTGCGGAGACATTGCCTCCGGCATCGATGGTCTGGGCGTAGAGGCTGCGCCATCCGTCGGTGGGGTTGAGGGAGAAGGTGAGGGTGTCACCTCCGGTGCCGTCGGTGGTGTCGTTCACCCGGTTCGGCATCGATCCGTCGTCCAGGCCCCAGTTGAAGCCCTGGCCGTCGGCGGAGTCGGTGTCCAGGGTGCAGGTCACCGGGCCGTCGGCCTTGGCGGTCCAAGTGCCTTCCGGGTACGCGTCGCAGCGGACCGTCGGGGCGGCTGGCTTTTCGGTGTTCAGCAAGAAGGTGGTGTGACCGGACCAGGGGCCGTAGTCGGTGCCGTCGTGGCCGCGTGCGCGGAACCTGAGGTGTGCTCCGGCCGGGAGTGCCGATGCCTGCGGGATGGTGATGGAGGCCGCGGATCCGGAGGCCACCGAGGCGGAGGTGCCGGTGTAGGTGTAGGTGGTGTCGGCGTAGTTGGGGTCGGGCGTGACCTCGAACTGCGCCTTGGACGCGGAGCCGTCCGGGTCGGTGACCTTGGCCGACAGGATCGGGGTGAGTGAGGTGACGTGCCGCTTGCCGTCGTAGGCGTTCCTGGTCATCGGAGAGATCGACCAGGACGAGGTGGTGGTGTAGGAGTTGTAGGTGACTGTCAGGTGCGGCTCGGCCGAATTGTCACCGGAGGCGTAGTCCGAAGAGCGGAAGCGGCGCCAGGTGAGGGAATCGGACTCGTCCGCGCTGCGTATCTGGAGACCGTAGTTAGGCCAGCCATCGGCCCAGGACTGCACGATCGCGTCGATGTCGTAGTTCATCGTGCCGGCCGGGCAGGAGGAGGAGTAGCCGAGTGCGGCCTTGTTGGTCACCGCCCCGCTGTCGGTGGTGGCCGGCTGTGCGCCCCAGGTGACCGACGAGGACGACCAGTCGCCGGTGATGCGCCGCACCTGGGTGCCGGCGCCGGTGGTGGCGCAGGTCGAGGAGTAGTACGAGTGAAGGGCGAGGTTGGTGTCGATGATGTGCTTGCCCCGGAGGCTGTCCACATCGAACTTCAAGTAGGAGCGAGCCTTGTCAGTCCCGCCGTTGTAGGTACCGGACTTGAGCTCGCCGGAGGACACCTGGGAGTCGGTGTAGCCGGGGGTCTGGACCCAGGTGTCGGTGGTGGTCGCGAGTGTGGAGGTGGGGTCCACGATCACCGGATAGGTGGCCGTCGCCAGGAAGGCCGCGTCGGGCTTCAGGACGAGTGTCTGTTTGCCGTTGTCATCGGTCTCGATGGCGGTGGTGACCCGGGCTTGGTGCTCCGGCTCACCTGACGCCGGGTTTCTGGTCGAGTCCCACATCACCGGCGCAGGGGCCTCCGCTACCAGCTTGCCGGAGGTGTCCTTCAGCAGCAGATGTCCCGACTCCGCCTGCGACAGCTTCAGCCCGTCCAGGTTCAGCGGCATCCGATAGACCTGCGCCTCTTCCGGGGCGCGATCCAGCACGATGTACTGGGAGAAGCCCTGCGCCAGCGCCGACACCTTCAGTGTCCGCCCGCCGCCGAGTGCGTAGGAGGCGGTGTCCTCCTTCACCACCGGAGTGGGGAGCTTGTCCTCCCAACCGAGGCCGAAGGATCTGTCTCCCTTAGACACCGAGGCCAGCGCCTTGTCGCCACCGTCGGACACCGCGACCTCCGCGACCGCCGCCTCCGGGGTCAGGCTCGCCCCGGTGTCCGACAGCGAGGTGTCGATGTCCTGCCACGAACCGTCGTCCTGCTGCACCCGGACCGGGGCCGCCGACACCGACGTCTTCAGGAGACCGCTGGGGAGCGCCCAGGTCGTGGAGACCGCGGACCGCAGGGCGAGGATCTCGATCCTCCGGTTCTGCAGCCGGGCCATCAGTGTCGCCGATGCCTCGTCGCGTGCCTCGGCGGGTCCCTTCGCCTTCGCCTTCGCCGACGGCGGCTTCGCGGCGGCCACTGACTGGGTCACGACCGCCACCGCCGTCCCGGTGGGCTCCACCACCAGCGCCGCCTCCGCCGCCAGGAGCAGCGAGACCGCGCCCGCTACCCGACGCAGATGCCCACGCCGCCCCCCTGCGGCGGCACCGTCTCCGGACCGGCCCGCACGCCTGCCCGCAGCCCCAGAACTCACGACAGTCCCCTCACACGTCTTCTGATGGAGGAGCGGAGACTGACAGGCAAAGGGGATATGAAGCAAACAAAGATTGTCCAGTACGAAACAAACAGCTACTACCGGTACATCCTTCAACCATGCACGATGTGCCGATTTGCCGGGTACTGCCGCACGGGACACGGATCGGGGTCGGAAAGCCAACGCGGCGCCGCGACACCCGCGTTGGCCCCATCAGTAGTGGAGGTCCGCTGCCCCGGCCAGCCGCGGCACCCCGATCGTCCAGCGCCCGTCAGGGGGTGCTTCCGTCATCGAATCGATACGAACCGACAGGCAGCCGGTTCGCCTGCCGGACATCGGTGCGCGCCCCATACAGGTGAAGCCGATCTGCAGCCCTCGGCACACACTCTCTTGAGCAGTCCAGGCCGGAACCATCCACCCGGCTACCTCGGCCAAGTGATGCGGGTGGCTGCCCCGCCTTGCAGCAGCGCACCGCCGAACGCCACGCGGCGGGAACGCGCCTGGGCCCGCAACCCGTCACAGCGCGGCGCCCGAAGCCGCGGTGGCCTCGCTCGCTTTCCTTTGGAAACCTGTGCGGGCTAGGCCCCGCCGGGCAGCCCCAGGGCGGCCATGAGGGCTGAAGAGAGCTCTTCCGCGAACAGGGCCGACCCCCTGAGCGTCTGCCGGATGGCTTCCTCGTCAGGCGTCAGTCCGGCAGCGGCCGACCAGGCGAGGGCGCCGGCCACGGCCGCTTCGATGGGGAAGTGCTCCAGAGGTATCTCGTAGCTCTTCGCTGTCTCCCGGTTGAGCAGGCCCTCCCAGCTCTTGCCGTCCGGCGTGACAGCCTCGACGAACCCCACATCACTGTCGAGGAAGGACACGATGACGGCCGGTGCCCCCGTTCGCTGGACGAGGTTCGCAAGGCTGCGCCGTCCGGCGTCGGCGAAGTCCGTGACGTGCCAGCCCTCCGCCAACGCCTGCGTGTCGTCAATGCCCGTGAAGCCTGCTGCCCGCATGAGCTGGCGCAGTTCCCCTGTGGACCGGGTCGTCAATGATCCGCCTGAGTTTCCCATGGCCTGCAAGGTAGCGGATGCCTCTGACAAGCGGACTCTGGAGATTCCACAGGTGGCCGCGACGAGATGGAGCTGCCCCCTACAACGCGTCGACCGCTGCCACCTTCCAGCCTTCAGAGGTCAGCGTGAGCGTCATCCGCACCCGGTTCAGATCGACGCGGGGCGCTTCGATCTGACTGCTCCGCGTGACCTGGTTGACGAAGAGCAGCACGATCGCCTTGTCGGGCGAGGCCGACACCACCGATGCCGCGGGGACGCCGCCTCCGGGTGGGGAGGCCACCGTCGCCTTGACCACCCCCTGGTACTTCTTCGCGGTCGGCGCCACCACGGCCTTGGTCGTCCTGCGGTACTCGTCACGGAAGGCTCCGGTGAGATGCCCGCGCGCCGCGGCGAAGTCACGCTCCAGATGCCGGTAGTCGTATGACAGGACGACTGGAGCAGCCGCCCGCGCGGCCGTGAGTGCCTGCTGCCGTGCCCGCTCCGTACGCCGGCCGTCCCCGTAGTCCTGGGCGAGCACGGCGGCCCCGACCAGGGGAGCCGCCGACAGAACGGTGAGCAGTGCCATCACCAGTTTGCGTCGCCTGCCGCCCGAAGGCCCCCCGGTGTCTTCGGGCTCCGGCTCCGCGTCGTCCTGCTCCGGCTCCTGCGCCGTCTCCGCGCCGGGAACGTACCGATCGGAGCCCTCCCAGTCCGGTGCCTCCCAGTCCGGTTCGCCGACGTCCGTTTCCGGCTCCTTCGTGCGCAAGGTGCGCCCGGAGACCGGCCCGGGCGAGGACGTTCCGGTGCGCCGGTCCGAGGATCCTCCCACGGGGAGGCTGTCGCCGCGCGCGGTGCGCTTGGCCGCCGCTCGTGCGGCCGCGGCCATCGAGCGGCGAGCGGGGGAGCCGACGCCACGGCCTCGGGTGATCGGGTTCGCCATGGGCTTTCTCCTCACTGATGGTGCGGGTGTGCGGGTGTGCGGGCGGCGCGGCCGGCGTCTGGTGGCGCCTGTCGTGGCCCCGCCCTGGAGGGGTTCCGGGCGCCCGTCAGCCGACGAACTCGACATCGGACGTCAGCCAGCGACCCCCTTCGAGCACGAGGTCGAGCTGCAGCCGATAGGTGCGCACTCGGCCATCGGGGGCGGCCGTATTGGTCACCTTGCTGTCGGCGACCACCAGCACCCGGGCGGACTTCTCGTCGGCCCGGGTGATGCCGGCTTCGAGAACCTGCCCCTGGGAGACCGATCTGTTCGCGGCGACCAGCTTCGTCAGTTCGCCCGTCTGCGCGGCGAACTCCTTCTTGAAGTCCCCTGTTGCGCCCCTCAGTACGTTCTCGCTGTCCCTCCTGTAGTGCC
>NZ_JBHXFA010000176.1:0-13373 GCF_042724175.1 Streptomyces sp. NPDC127084 | reverse complement strand
CAGCTCCACTCCACAACCGGAGGCCTTCGTCGTCAGCCAGATTCAGACCGTGTCGTCGCACAAACTCGACCAACCTGCCTGGGCAGTACATCTAGCCGCTCTGGTCGCCGTCGATGTGACGCCCCCGTCCTTCGGGCGGGGGCGTCTCTCTGTGCACGCGCGTAGCCTGTCCCCGAACCTGGCCCACTTCGCCCAGGAGCCCTCCGCCGCAGACTGAACCGTGGAGGGGAAACGATGCGTGTTGAGCGCGGCCGGACACCCGTGAAGGATTCTGCTGTCGGCAGACCGGCTGGACGGTCCATCGCAGCCTGCCAGGATGACCCCATGGGGAAGAACATCGCGGTGCGTCGACTCGACCTCGGGTACTTCATCCGGCCCGCTTCGGAGACCGGCGGCCCGCAACCTCGTGTGGAACCCGTGCTTGCCTACCTGGTGCAACACGACCAGGGCCTGATCCTTTTCGACACCGGCATCGGCAACGCGGACCCCGAGACCGAAGCGCACTACCGTCCCAGGCGCCGTGCGCTGCATGACGCCCTGTCGGCGGCTGGAGTCACCCCCGGCGACATCTCGCTTGTCGTGAACTGCCATCTGCACTTCGACCACTGCGGCGGGAATCCCCTCCTGGGCAGCAAGCCGATCCTGGTCCAGGGCGTGGAGCTGGCCATGGCCCGCCGAGGCGACTACACCGTCGATGAACTCGTCGACTTCCCCGGCGCGACCTACGAGGAACTCACCGGTGAAGCCCAGGTCTGGCCGGGAGTCTGGATCATTCCGACCCCCGGACACACCCAAGGGCATCAGTCCCTGGTCCTCCGACAAAGCGACGGCACCGTGGTACTCGCCGGCCAGGCACACGACTTCGCATCCCAGTTTGCGTCGGACCACCTGGCCCGCCAGGCCGCCCTTCACAGGGTGCAAAAGCCGCTTCCTCCCTACCCGCGCTGGTTGGAACGGCTCGCCGACTTCGACCCACGCCGTGTGCTCTTCGCCCACGACTGCTCGGTCTGGGAGCCGTCAGACAGCGCCTGAGCTTGTTCAGACACCTCACGATGCGAACGCGTCAAGCTGATCTTGAGTCAGGCGCTGACCGCTCAAGGCGCCCCCACCGATCGTGAGCCACTGGCCGGTCGCCTTCTTCAGGGGCACACCGTGTGGGGAGCCGCGCCCTGGCCATTCGACGAGGATGAACGAGCCTGGATCTGCGCAGGGCGAAAACAGCTCCCCGTAAGACGGCACTGGGGATCACTTGCCGGATGCGCACGCACGGCCCTGGAGGACTGCCTCACGCCGTTCGGCGGCTGATCCCGCGGCCGACCTGGCAGTCACCGGCGAACGAGCGGTGCGGGGCGAAGCACCGCGCTTCGCCCCGCACCGAGAGGCCCGTCCGGACGAACCGGAAAGGCCCGGGGCCTAGCGGAAGTCCACCGGGAGGCCTCCCTCCGCAGTCCCCCACCGGGTGTTCGCGCTCGCGCCGAGACGGAAGTCGATGCGCCCGCCGTGAGCGACTATCGAGCCGCTCACCCACGAGCGGTCGTGGTCCCGGCCGCCGACGGTGGCGCCGTCGACATAGCGGTTCGCCGCCGAGGCTTCGGGGGCGGTCACGACGATCGGCGGGCGCCCGTCGCGGTGCAGCACGGCACGGGGGAACAGCGGGGCGGACAGCAGCAGTTCGGCACGGCCCGGTGTCTGCGGGTACATACCGAGAGCGGCGAAGACGTACCAGGAGGACAGCGTCCCGAGGTCATCATTGCCGGGCAGGCCGCTCGGGCCCGTCCCGTACACCGTGTCAACGATCTCCCGCACCGTCTCCTGGGTCTTCCACGGCTGGCCGAGCGCGTTGTACAGCCAAGGAGCATGGATTCCCGGCTCGTTGGTCGGGTCGTACCTCAGCGGGTCCCCGCCCGTCAGCGACCAGCTGCCGTCCGGCTTGTGGAAGAAGCCGTCGAGGCGCGCCGCCGCGGTCTGGCGTCCGCCCATCGCCGAAGCCAGCCCCGACACGTCGTGGGGCACCATCCAGGTGTAGGTGGCGCTGCTGCCCTGCGCGAAGCCGGTGCCGGTGGCCGGGGTGAAGCCGGGCACCCAGCTGCCGTCGAGATTGCGCGCCTGGACATATCCCTCGCCGGGTATGGCCGAGGGGTTGAACACGTTCTTCCAGTAGGCCCCGCGTTCGGAGAACCGCTCCCGCAGCTCCCGTCGGCCGAGCAGGCCCGCCCACTGCGCGAGCGCCGAGTCCGCGACGGACGCCTCCAGTGTCTCCGCCGCGCCGCCCCAGCAGTGGCAGACGTCCTGCGCGGCGTAGTGTGAGTCGAGGTACTGCGCCAGATTGGGCCTGACGCCGACGCACTGGCCGGGGCAGCCTGCGTCGGAGAGCCCGTCGGGATGGGGCACGGTGGCCTGGCGCACGAGCGAGGCGAAGGCACCCTCGACGTCGAAGTTCCGTACGCCCATGGCGTAGAAGGTCGCCAGGGTCGCGGCGGACGGGTCACCGGTCATCACATGGGTGGCTCCGGTGACATGCACCCACCGGTCCCACACTCCGCCGTTCTGCTGCGCGTAGTTGTAGAGGGACTGCGCGAAGTCCCCGGCGATGCGGGGTTCGAGGAGCGCGAGCAGCTGGATCTGGGCGCGGTACTGGTCCCAGCCGGAGAAGTTGCTGTACTGGGCGCGCTGGCCCCTGGCCAGCCGGTGCTCCTTGCCGTCCATGCCCATGTAGCGGCCGCTGACGTCGTTCATCACATTGGGCTGCATCAGGGCGTGGTACAGGGCGGTGTAGAACGCCGTGCGCTGCTCCGTGGTGCCGCCGCCGATCCGGACGCGGCGGAGCTGATCGTCCCAGGTGCGATAGCCGCGGTCCGCCACTGAGGCAACGTTGTCATGATGTCTGACCTCGGCGTTCAGATTCTCGGCTGCCGCGGCACCGCTGACATACGAGATACCCAGACGCATCCGCACCGTGCGCTTCGCGGTGTCGTTGCCGCCCGTGTCGAACCCGACCCAGCCGCCGGAGCCGCGTCCCGCCCGGTCCGCCCCGGTCGCGTACCCCTCACCGCCGGACCCCTCGGTGGCACCGTGCCGGACCTCGGCGTCGCGCCAGGTACCGGTGTCGCTGAACGCGCGGTCGAAGCGGGCCACGAAGTGCAGCCGGTAGTAGCTCTTGCGGTTGTTGACACCGCCGTTGGCCCGCCGCCCGCAGAAGGCGCCGGTCAGCACGGACCCGGTGACCTCGCGCCGCGCGGCGTCGATGCGGATGTCCGCGTCCTCGCTGCCGTTGAGTGAGTTGGACGTTCGGAACAGCAGCTTGGCAGGGCTGCCCTCGGGGAAGGTGAACTCGCCGATCCCGGCCCGCTGGGTGACAGCGAGGTCCGTGGTCACTCCGGAGGCGAGCGTCACCTTGTAGCGGCCGGGGCGGGCTTCTTCCTGGGTGTGTGAGAAGTCGCTGGCGTAGATCCTGTCAGTGCTGTCCGCCGAAGGGGAGGTGGTGATCTCCTCGGTGTACGGCATGATCGGGACATCTCCGGCGGCCCCGGGGTTGCAGCCGGCGCCATTGAGGTGGGTGAGGCTGAAGCCGCGGACTCTGGTGACGTCGTACTGGTATCCGTTGGCGGCTCCCGTGCTGGTCTGGTCGCCCTTTGTGCTGGTGGGGCTCCAGGCGATCATTCCGAACGGCAGGGTGGCGCCCGGCCAGGTGGTGCCGTTGCGTGCGGTGCCGATGAAGGGGTCCACGTACGCGGCGGGATGGCGCACTTCGGCGGCGGAACGGGACGCGGCCGGTGCGCTCGCGGCCGAAGCCTGCGAGGTGAGGAGCGAACCGGGTATCAGCGTTGCGGCAAGTAGCGCAGCCGCGATACGCCGTTGTGAATGGCGCAAGTCGAGCTCTCCAGAGGATAGGGCGAGCCGGCGGAGGCCGGCACTGCGGTGGACGTGTCAACGTGACTTCCTACTGATCTACGCCGAACTCGGTGTCCGTAATCGCCCTACGCTCAGGTGAACGCCGGGTGTTCAGTGGGCGATGACCAGGTCGCCGTCGAGACAGAGCAGGCGAATGCTCCCGCCGGGGAACTGGAGCGTCAGACCGGCCGTGAAGTCCACACGGCCGTCCCCGTAGCGAATCTCCCGGACCGAGCGGATCGGCTGTCCGATGAACCGGGTCACCGGAATGTCGGGCGAGTCGTCGACCACCGAGACGGTGCCGTGCTCCGCCATCGAGTACGGCCCGTGCGGCTGGTCGACCCGCAGCGACGAACCGTTCCCTGGCGTGTGGAACTGAACCGGACCCAGCCCCTCCAGATGAAGTCACAGGAGCGGGGCACCCTTTCGTGTAGTCCTGCATCTCGAGGAAGCCCGGCCAGGAAGGCCGTCAAAGCCCTGATATCTGGCGGATGTGCGGGACACGGCCTTGTGACGAGCACAGACGCCGTGCGCCGTGCGTCGTCTGGCCGAGACGACCGCGCGCGGCAGTCACGCGCGTGGCACCGGACGGGTGCCAGGATTTCCGAGTGGGTGGACCCAAACTCGGCGCCTCCGCGGCAGGCGACCGCAGGCACTTGGCCGTCAGCGCCTACGTCTGGACCCGCGGCACCGAAGGCGAGCCCATCTCGCGCCCCGCCGCCGCACATAGCCCTCGGCCCCGAACCACGCACCGTCTGTGCCCGGGAGCGACTCAACGCGTTCCGCTAACTTCGCAAAGCTGACCACCAGCCCTGCTACAGCGCCCTCAAGCCACTGCTTGAAGACCACGCCGAGCAACTGGCCAAGGCGATCGACCACGACTCTTCAGCATAGGCAGCACCTCATCTTGCAGGTCGGCACCATCCTGAGACACGCCAAAGCCATACCGGACTTTCCACTCTGCCTGTCCCCCGGCCCGCACGACGCTAGCGTCAAGTCCATGATCGTATGGCTCAACGGCACCCACGGCGCAGGCAAGACGACGACCAGTGCGCTCGTCCAGCAGCTGATCCCGGACTCACGGGTGTTCGACGCCGAGAAAGTCGGCGAGACACTCATGGACATCAGGCCAGGGCTGCCCGCGACGGACAACTTCCAGCACTGGCCACCATGGCGGCCGCTGGTGGTCGAGACCGCCCGACGCGTCCTCGACTACACCGGCGGCACCCTGGTGATGCCCATGACGGTCCTGGTCGAGCGGTACTGGCGCGAGATCAGCTCGGGCCTTGCCCAGCACGCCATTCCGGTCCGGCACTTCGTCCTCCACGCCGACCAGGACACCCTCCGCGCGCGCATCGCGGGCGACACCGTTCTTGGCCCCAACTCCCCGTTCCGTCTCCAATACCTTGAGCCCTACGCCGAGGCGGCCCGCACCTGGCTGCACGCCGAAGCCGAGGTCGTCGACACCACGCACCTCACACCCGCCCAGGCCGCCCAGCAGATCGCAGAGGGCGTCAAGAGCTGAGAAATCGACCTATCCGCAGGAACCACCAGCTCGCCAGCAGCCAGATCAGAGGTCGAATTCCACCTGCTCCACATCGGTGAACTCCACCAGCAGACCCTGGGCGCGGCGGCCGCGGTCCTTGAAGTAGATCTCCTGCAGGCCCTCGGCCGCGATGTCCCGCAGCTGCTGCTCGGAGCCGCCGGCGTCCCTGGTGGCGAAGAGGCGGGCGGCGTACTCGGGTGGAAGTGCGACGGTGAGGTGGCGCAGCCTCGCATCGTCGGTGGTCCCGGGGGCGGCGGTGTAACCGAGGCGGGCGCGGGCGTCGATGACGATGCCCGTGGTGGTGGCCGCGGTCTGTTTGGCCTTGGCCCGGATCTGGGGTTGCCACCGCTTGGCGACCTCGTTCTCCATGCGCGCCGCGAGGTCCGGCCTGGGCCTTTTGATCTGGTCCTTCACGTAGCGTTCGACGGTGCGCTGCGTGATGCCGAGCAGCCCGGCCACCGGCCTGGTGCCCTTGAGCTGCTTGACCAGATAGCGCATTCGCGCGCCCGCGCTCTTGGGGATCGGGCGGGTGAAAGCCTTCTGGAGCGCGCCGTCGAGACCGCCCGCGACCGTGTCCATGGCTCGCCCCCTACTGTCCGTCGTCCTTGGCGGTGACCTCGCCCGTTCTGACATACCGGGCGAGATTGAGGAACCGGCCGTGCTGTTCGCGCACTTCCTCGGCCCACAGGGTGGTCTGGGTGCCTTCGTGCTTGACCATCCCCGGCGAGACTCCGAGGCGGAAGCTGCCGGGCACTGTCCTACCGTCGGCGTCGTAGGGCAGGACGTGAAGCGGGCTGGGTCCGTCGGCGGCGTACACGGCGCAGTCCGACAGAACCGCCACCGGGTAGCGGCCGGTGGCCGCGGCCAGGTGAAGCATCTTGCGGTGCATGTTGACGCGCGCCCGGGAGATGACGGCGGCGCGGATGTCGGGGCGCCAGGTCGGCCGGGACAGGGCCGGCCACGCCTGCCCGGGCTTCCAGCCACCGCCGCGCGCACGCTCCCGGAGCTTGCCGATTCCGCCCTTCACCGTCGACTTGATCGCGTCCAGGACGATCGCCATCTCCGCATCGTGCTGTTTGAAGCCGTCCATCGCCCTCAGGAATTCCTCGGGCGGCAGTTTCTCACCGACGCCGAGGTCCGCCATGGTGTCGACGTACGCGTCGCGCAGGCGCTTGTACCAGCCGTCGAGGAACCTGCCGCTGTCCTGGCGTACCCAGGCCTCGAGCGGGGCGACGTCGTAGCCGAGCTCCACCGCGTACGCCACCGTCGGCGTCGCGTACCAGGCCGGGCCCACCGGACGCTCACCGGTGGGCGTGAACGGACTGGGCAGCAACTCGCCTTCCAGCCGGCGCCGCTGCTTGCCGATCAGGACGCGGGAGCAGTCGACATGGGAGAGGTCGACCAGCCACGCCCCGGGCAGCATCGGGTCGAACTGCGGGTTGGCGACGTGCATGGGCGGTGTCGCCAGGCCGACGACTGCGCCGTTGGCGGCCGCGCCGAAGGCGAGGTTGACGTCGATCCCGACCAGGTAGCGCTGCATGCACTCGGCGTCGGTAAGCTCGCGCGCCCAGTCGTACGCCTCCTCGAACAGCATCTCGGCCGGGCCGCGCTGGTGAAAGCGCGGCAGATCCCTGAGCAGCGGATGCCCGTCGGGGGCCTCGCACGGCGCACAGTCCCCCGGCTCCTCGCCGAGCGAGCCGGGCCGGTGTTCCTTGTGCCGCTGGCCCTTCTCGTCCGGCTCGCTCGCGCGGGTGGGCGGGTTGAGAGCGGTCATGAGTTCCAGGCCGGTGACGGCTGTGGAGCCGCGCGGTGTCATCACCCGGGTCGCATAGGTGCCCAGTACCTGGGCGAGTGCGGCCGGCTCAAGCCGCGCGGCATGGCCCCAGGTACGCGTGTCGAGCGCGTTCCACGACGGGATGCACAGCTGTACGCACTGCCGCTGACGGCCATCGGCGGGCCGGTAGATCCGCGCCCACGGTCCGAACCCCCGCCGGGTCAGCTGCCAGTTGGCGCGGTCGAGCTGCTTGAGGATCGTGTGGCCGTCCGGGAGGCGCCCGGCGAGCCGCTCGGGCTTGGGCAGCTGCGCCGGCAGGCCGTACCGCTCCAACGCGGCCTCGGTAAGCACCAGCAACGGGTCGGCGTCCTTTCCGGAGCCGTGCAGCCTCACAGCCCCGAGCCGCGCCTCCTTCAGCGTCCATTCCACCAGAGCGGGCAGGGACTTGGCGGGCACGTCCAGAACCAGGCCACCGATGCAGTACGCCACGACCTCGCGGTCCGGGCCTGCGTCGATGACCGCGAGCGGCCCGTTCGCACATCGCGGATCCACGGCTGCGGGAATGCACGTGAAGGAGGTGCTCTTCTTCCCACCCGGACGCCTCGGCGGCTGTCTCCTGCCACCGCCCGTCGCCGGGCGGGACGGTGCCAGGGCCGCGGCCTCAGCAGGGGCGGAGCGTTGTGGGACGCCCGGGCCTGCGGACTCCGCCATGTTGTCGTGGCCTGCGGCCACGGGTGCCCGCCGGGTGGGTGCGGGGGTGGCCTGCGGGGAGGGGGGGACGTGCGGCCCTCCGTCGGGAGGCGTGGCTGGTGGGTAGCGGTGAGCAAGTCCCTCGAGCAGCCTTCGGTAGGCTTCGAGGCGTTCCCCCCTCGGCTCGGCCCGGCCCGCCTCCCACGCGGTGATGCTCGGCACGCGTACGCCGAGGCTCTGGGCGATGGCAGCCTGCGTAAGACCGGCTGCCTCCCGCAGGCGGACACGTTCGGCCGGGGAGGGCAGAACGTGACCGTCGTCGACGGCAGCGAGTAGAGCCTCGACGGCGGCGAGGGGGTCTGAAGGCTGGCTGCTCATGGAAGGTCTCTCCTGCCCGGTGTCACCGGATGCCCTGGCGGATCTCTTCAAGGCGGGTGATCAGCCGCTGGTAACGCTGCGAAGCCGCCTGACGGCGGCCATGACAAGCTCCCCATAGGTGGCCATTTACCGCCCCACTGATGGCCACGGGATTCCCCACGTACGGCCAGATTTCTCCCCGCTCGCCCCGACAGATCCTGCTCGGCGACGCTCGAGCGGGTGAAGAACAGCAGGGAGATCATGGAAATCCTTGAGGCTTACGACCTCACGGGGAGTTACCGTGCCGCGGCCGAGTTGGCCGGGTGCGACCACCACACAGTGGCCCGTTATGTGAAGATGCGGGCGGCCGGGCAGAACCCTGGCCAGCACCGTCACCGGGCCCGGAAGATCGACGACTATCTGCCGAAGATCGAGGAACTGGTGGTCCGCTCGCAGGGCAAGGTCCGCGCGGACGTGGTCCACAAGAGGATCACCGCGATGGGCTTCACTGGCGGGGAACGCACCACCCGCCGCACCGTCGCCGAGGCAAAAGCCCAGTTCAGGGCAGGTCGGCGGCGGATCTATCGTCCGTGGGTGACCGAGCCGGGGCTCTGGCTTCAGTACGATTTCGGCGACGGTCCAGTGATCAAGGGCCGCAAGACCACGCTGTTCTGCGCTTGGCTCGCGTGGTCGAGGTTCCGGATCGTGATCCCGATCTGGGACAAGACGCTGCCGACGATCACCGCGTGTCTGGACGCCACCTTCCGCCGGCTCGGCGGGGTCCCTGCCTTTGTGCTCACAGACAACGAGAAGACGGTCACCACCGATCACGTTGCTGGGATCGCGGTCCGCAACCCGGAGATCGTCGAGGTTGCCCGGCACTACGGCACGACCATACGCACGTGCCTGCCGGCGGATCCGGAGACCAAGGGCGGCTCGGAGTCCACGGTGAAGATCGCGAAGGCCGATCTGGTGCCCAAGGACGTCAATCTCCGAGAGGAGTACAGAACCTTCGGCGAGCTCGAGGCGGCCTGCCGGGCCTTCTGCGACGAGGTCAACTCGCGCACTCACCGGGCGACTCGGAGCAAGCCGGCCGAGCGGATCGCGGAGGAACGGCAGCGGCTGCACCCGCTGCCGCGCGAGCCGTTCACCGCGACCTTCGGCACCACCCGCCGAGTCACCTGGGAGTCCACGATCTCGGTCGAAGCGGTCCGCTACTCGGTCCCGCACGAGCTGATCGACAGCCGGGTCTGGGCCCGCTTCCACGGCGACGAACTGATCGTCACCGCCGTCGACGAGGACGGCTCGGCCCGCGAGGTCGCCCGCCACCGCCGCGGCGAGCCCGGCAGCCCGGTCCTGGAAGATGCCCACTATCCACCGCGCAAGGACAAGGACACCGACCGAACTCCGCGGGCCACCTCCGCCGAGGAGGCCGCATTTCTCCAGCTCGGCCCGGGTGCTGCCAGCTGGCTGATCGAGGCTGGGGCGACCGGAGTCCGCAGGATCAAGGCGAAGATGGCCGAGGCCGTTGCCCTCTCAAAGCTGCATTCCATAGCGGAAGTTGACCGCGCGCTCGGCACCGCCGCGGTCACCGCCCGGTTCGCGGACAAGGACCTGTTGTCGATTCTCGACTACCAGGCCGTCCACGGGGTCACCGAGCCGGTCCGTCGCAGCGAGGCCCACTCGCTGCAGCCCGGCACCTCCGCCTGGTCCGCCCTCGGCGCCCCCGCCCCGAGGACCTCCGATCTGTCCAAGCACGACGAAAGCGACCTCGTCTGATGGCCACCCCTCTTCGCACCGTTCCCGGCACCAACGGCGACCCGCTCGCCGAGGCCATCGAGCTCACCAAACGGCTCAAACTCCCGCACATCCGACGGGCCTTGACCGACATCATCCCCACTGCGAAGGCCCAACGCTGGGATCCCGCCGAGGTCGTCCGTGTCCTCCTCGCGGAAGAAGCCGCCGGACGCGACCGCGCCAACCTCCACACCCGCCGCAAGCGGGCCGGGTTCCCCACCGGCAAGACCTTCGGCGACTGGCACGAGAACAAATCGTCCATACCCAGGGCCACCCAGGACGCACTCAAGAGCCTGGAATGGGTCGGCCGACGGGAGAACTTCTGCGTCTGCGGGCCCTCGGGGACGGGAAAGTCGCACTTCACCGAGGCACTCGGTCAAACCGCGGTTGAAGCCGGCTTGACCGTCGCCTGGTTCACCATCGAGGACCTCGGAGCCCTCGTCCGCCGCCACCGCGCGGACGACTCCATCGCCCGAGCCCTCGCGAAGATCGTCCGCTCGGACCTGATCATCGTCGACGACATCGGCCTGCTGCCCGTCTCCGAGGACGCCGCCGAAGGCTTCTACCGCCTGGTGGATGCCGCATATGAACGACGCTCGATCGCGGTCTCGAGCAACCTTCATCCCTCTGGATTCGACGAGATCATGCCGAAGACCCTGGCCACCGCGACCGTCGACCGACTTCTCCACCATGCCCACGTCACCGTCACTCAGGGTGACTCGTTCCGCTTCACCGAGGCCACCACCGGAAAGGGAGTGAAACCCTTCAGCTGATCCACACCACCCCAAGGCGGGGAGATATCTGGCCGCCACCGGGGAAGTTCCACTGGCCGTCAGTGGGGAGAACTACTGGCCGCCTCTGGGGAGAACTACATGGCCGTTGACAGCCGCCTGGGAGGACTTCAAGCCCTGGTGTCCGGCGATCTGCCGCCATTCCATACCTCGGCGCCGGGCCTCGATGACCACGTGCGCCTCAAGCCGGTCCAACGCCACGCGCATGTCCTCGAACAGTCCCAGAGCCGCGGCCACATCATCGGCAGTCACGCCCCGCTCCCCCGTGTCGACGCCCTTCGCGGCGCCCGCCAGCAGCCTGCCGAGCAGAGCGGCATCCCTCTGGAGAGTACGCGCGGGCGTCTCCTCGACTGGGAGGTCGGCCAGTCGGCTTCGCGGTTCGATCCGAGTGTCATCCGACATGGCATCACCCTACCCTGCGGTCAATGAAACAACTAAACGTTGTCTCATTGACTCTATGGAATGCCGGGAGTCGCCCCATCGGTGGAGGCGGAGCACCTCGGCATGGCTGTGGACGACGCGGTGGCCGCAGTGGCGCAGCAGGGTGGCGGCGTCGGCCGCACACTCCCGCCAAAGCTGGTTCAAGATGCGCTGGTGTGCCGCTGCTTCGGCGGCGCATCCGGATCCCCACAGCAGTCACTGGTCGATGGCGGGGGCGCCAGGGCTTCGCGTAGCAGCCGACGGTGTACGCCGTACTCAGCGGGCCAGGGCCCGCTGACACTCCTTGCACTGATGCCAGCTCTCACCAACACCGAATGCGAAACCGGAAGGAAAGGTTCGAAGAGGCCACAATGACTGTTCGCCCGGCGGCGGGGAAAGTGATCGCTTCCGGCCGTGGTGTCAATCTCGGATGTGCGGCGTCGTGTAGGGCGCCGCCCCGAGTTGCACGAACTCTCACAACTTCGCCGAGGCTGACGCCTTGGCGTCGAAGGACGGAGTGAGGCGACGGCGGGACGCAGGCGGACGTCGTCCTGCCCGATCATCGCGTCCCGCAGCTCGCGCGTACCGGCGCCGGCGGTCGCAACCCCCGCCTCGCCTACGTCGTTCAAGGTGCCCCCGCTGGACCACCAGTCGGCCGCGCCGGAGGGGCAGGTACCGTTCTCGGCCAACTCACCGTAGAGCGCCTGGGGCGCAGCCGCCGGATCGGACGGGGCCGCGGTCGAGGATGGCGGGAGCAGCTGATCCTTACCGATCACACCCAACTCCGCCTCGTCCACTGCCTCTCCGAAGCCATGCGTAGGCCTGGGAAAGCCGCTGACCGGTCCAGATCCCCCGGGTCCGCCGGGCTTTCCCCGATCCCCCGCCCCACGAGCCTCCGCCACCGTGCCAGACCCATTCCCCCGTGTCCCTGCCGCCCCAGAAGGCTCACCTCCACTCCGCACCCCACCGCCCCCCGGGCAAGGAGCACCCCGGGGCGGCGCCCCTCACTCACACAGAAAACCCCAGTAGAGTAAAGATCAAGCTTGGGGAAGGCGGGTGCCCACAGGCCGGAATCGATCACATCTGTGGCGGAGGTACTCGGCGGTGAGTGGGTGCCGATAGCGGGTGAAGGGGCAACTGGCCACGTAGAGCTGTTCTTCCGTGGTCAGGAGCGAGATCTGGAGACTACGGTGCGCCGCAGCCAGGGAGATGCTCGCGACGGGGGCGGAGGGGTAGCCGTGAATGTTGGACAGAGCAACCCATCGGATCAGGCCACGGTCCAGACTTTCCCGCCGAATCCAGGCACGGCCCTGGGCATCGACGGCGCCTTGGTAGGTACTACCGTCAGCAATCACCGTAGCGAGATCCAGAGAAGGTCCCTGAAGACCGGTTGCGCCTGTCGCGCCCATGGGTCCTGTGGGGCCGGTTACACCTGCACCCGTCGGACCGGTCGGACCCGTCGCTCCCTGGTCGCCCGTCACGCCGTCCGCACCCGTCGCACCGGCGGCACCGTCCGCGCCCGTGGGGCCCGTGGGGCCCGTCGGTCCCCCCATACCCGTCAGACCGTCCGCACCGGTCAGACCGGTTGCACCCGTCGCACCGGTCTCACCCGTGGGACCCGTCGCACCGGTTACGCCATCCGCACCCGTCAGACCGGTTGCACCGGTCTCACCCGTCGGACCCGTGGGACCCGTCGCACCAGTGGCACCGTCCGCACCCGTCAGACCCGTCGGACCCGTCAGACCGGTTGCACCAGTGGCACCGGTCTCACCCGTCAGACCAGTCGCACCCGTCGGACCCGTAGCACCGGTCGCACCTGTGGCGCCGGTCGGACCCGTGGCACCGGTCTCACCCGTCGAACCCGTCGCACCAGTCAGACCGGTCTCACCCGTCGGACCCGTCGCACCCGTGGCACCCGTAGCACCTGTGACACCGTCCGCACCCGTCAGACCAGTCGCACCCGTCAGACCGGTTGCACCAGTGGCACCGGTCTCACCCGTCAGACCAGTCGCACCCGTCGGACCCGTAGCACCGGTCGCACCTGTGGCGCCGGTCGGACCCGTGGCACCGGTCTCACCCGTCGAACCCGTCGCACCAGTCAGACCGG
>NZ_JBHXFA010000175.1:12482-13527 GCF_042724175.1 Streptomyces sp. NPDC127084 | reverse complement strand
GGATCGACCTCGTAGTGGGCCTACTCGGTTGATTCGGCAACGCCGCGAGTCGCCGTGCCGGGCGTCGCGACGGGGCGAACGTTGCCTGACGCGGCGCTAGCTTCCGGCTTCGGGTTCCCGGCCTGCTTGGTCGCGCGGGACGCGGACCACGCCTTCCTGGATGACCGAGATCGCCAGCCGCCCGTCCCTCGTGTAGATGCGGGCCTGGCCGAGGCCGCGTCCGCCGTGCGCGGACGGCGACTCCTGGTCGTACAGCAGCCACTCGTCGGCCCGGAAGGGGCGGTGGAACCACATGGCGTGGTCGAGCGAGGCGCCTACGACGTCCCCGACCGTCCAGCCGCCCCGCCCATGGGCGAGCAGCACGGAGTCGAGCAGTGTCATGTCGGAGACGTAGGTGGCGAGGCAGACATGCAGCATCGGGTCGTCCGCCAGCTTGCCGTTGGTGCGGAACCACACCTGCGAGCGCGGTTCGCGCGGCTGGCCGACGGTGGCGAACGGGGGCTCGGAGACATACCTGAGATCCACCGCGGCCCGGGCGGCGAGTATCCGGCGCGCGACATCCGGGTGGATGAACGTCCCCTCGTACGCCGGGATGCTCTCCTCCGCCGACGGCAGGCTCTCGGGGTCCGGCGCATCCGGCATCGGGGCTTGGTGGTCGAGGCCCTCCTCGTACGTCTGGAAGGACGCCGAGAGATGGAAGATCGGCTGGCCGTGCTGTACGGCGACGACCCGGCGGGTGGTGAAGGAGCGGCCGTCGCGGATGCGGTCGACCGTGTAGACGATCGGTGCGCCGGGGTCGCCCATGCGCAGGAAGTACGAGTGCAGGGAGTGCGCCGTACGGTCGGCGGGCACGGTGCGGCCCGCGGCGACCAGTGCCTGGGCCGCGACCTGTCCGCCGAACACCCGGGGCACGATCGCCGAACGCGACCGCCCCCGGAAGATGTCCTTGGGGGGAGTGGGGGGGGGGGGGGGGAAGGCGAGGGCCGCCAAGGGGTAGGGGGACAGGGGGGATGGGCCCGTGGGTTGTGGGGGTTGGTGGTGTTTT
>NZ_JBHXFA010000175.1:0-12472 GCF_042724175.1 Streptomyces sp. NPDC127084 | reverse complement strand
GACGGCCGAGCCGACCCCCTCACCCCCCCCCCCCCCCCCCCTGTTATTGTGCGCGTCTTTCTGGGGCGGGGTGCCACACTCCCCCCCAGCCCGTCAAGGGCTTCGCTCACAGGGTCAGAGTCCCATGTTCTTGGCGATGATCGACTTCATGACCTCGCTGGTGCCGCCGTAGATGCGGTTGACGCGGTTGTCGGCGTACAGACGGGCTATCGGGTACTCGTTCATGTAGCCGTAGCCGCCGTGCAGCTGGAGGCAGCGGTCGATGACCCGGTGCGCGACCTCGGTGCAGAACAGCTTGGCCGACGCGGCCTCGGCCGGGGTCAGCTCGCCCGCGTCCAGGGCCTCGAGGGCGCGGTCGGCGACGGCCTCGGCGGCGTCCACCTCGGCCTGGCAGGCGGCCAGCTCGAACTTGGTGTTCTGGAACGAGGCGACCGTCTTGCCGAAGACCGTGCGGTCCTGCACGTACTGCTTGGCGAACCGGATGGCGGCCTTGGCCTGGGCATAGGCGCCGAAGGCGATACCGAAGCGCTCGGAGGTCAGGTTCTGGCCGAGGTAGTAGAAGCCCTTGTTCTCCTCGCCGAGCAGGTCCTCGACTGGGACCTTGACGTCGACGAAGGCCAGCTCCGCGGTGTCGGAGGTGCGCAGGCCCAGCTTGTCCAGCTTGCGGCCGATGGAGTAGCCCTCGGACTTGGTGTCCACCGCGAAGAGGGAGATACCGAAGCGGCGGTCCTCGGCGGTCGGGGCGGAGGTGCGGGCGCAGACGATCACACGCTCGGCGTGCACACCACCGGTGATGAAGGTCTTGGCGCCGTTGAGGACGTAGTGGGTGCCGTCCTCGGAGAGCTTGGCGGTGGTCTTCATGCCCGCGACGTCGGAGCCGGTGCCCGGCTCGGTCATCGCCAGCGCCCACATCTCCTCGCCGGTGACGAACTTCGGCAGGAAGCGCTTCTTCTGCTCGTCGTCGGCGAGCATCTTGATGTAGGGGAGGGCGAGCAGCACATGCACGCCGGAGCCGCCGAAGTGGACACCCGCGCGGGAGGTCTCCTCGTAGATCACGGCCTCGAACTTGTGGGTGTCCAGGCCCGCGCCGCCGAACTCCTCGGGCACGTTGATACCGAACACGCCCAGCTCACCGAGCTTGTGGTAGAACTCGCGCGGCGCCTGGCCGGCCGCGAACCACTCGTCGTAGACAGGGACGACCTCGGCCTCGATGAAGGCGCGGATGGTCTCCCGGAACGCTTCGTGGTCCTCGTTGAATACGGTCCGGCGCACGGACGCCTCCTCTGCGGTGACGGGCTGGCCCGGCCGGCTTGGTCGCCTCGGCCGGCCTGGTTGGCTTGTACAAGCCTTGTCTAAGCGCTTGCTCAGACAGAAGTTACCGGTCGGTCACCGTGACTGTCCATAGCCGGTTGTCCAGATCACAGCCGCGCCCGGTCACAGCCACCTGAGGGCGAACCAGAGCTCCATCCGTACGTCCGCGTCGTCCACGTCGACCCCGAGCAGCGAGCCGCAGCGGGCGATCCGCTGGCGCACGGTGTTGCGGTGCACCCCCAGGGCGACCGCAGTGCGGTCCCAGCTGCCGTGCAGGGAGAGCCAGACCCGCAGCGTCTCGGTCAACGCGGGGGAGTCCGCGATGGGCGTGAGGAGGGTTCGTGCGTGCGCGCCGGCCTCGCCGGGTGACACCAGCGCGGCCAACCCCGTGTCGCGCTGCCGGGCCAGCGGTTCACGGGTCGCCTCAGCTCGTCGCAGCGCACGCGCGGCGGCGGTGTCGGCCGCGCTCAGCTCGCCGGCCTCGACAGGGGCGCTCACTCCAAGCGTCCAACCGGACTGGGGCTCGATCCGGTGCTCCCGGTGCTGCCCCTGCTCCCGGGGTTTCTCGGGGAGCAGGATCCGTACGGTCGCGCCCGTTGCCGCCGAGTCCGTCGATTCGGTTGATCCAGTCGATTCAGCGTCAAACGACGGTGCGGCGATCATGTCCACGAGGGCGCTGCCCAGTGCCGTGCCGAGCGCGGTTGCCGCGATCCGGTCAGGCGCCGGCCCCTGCCGGGAGGCGTGCACCACCATCCAGCGGCCCGGCGCCAGCGAGGGAGCCACTTCGGCGGGTGTCGCCCCCAGCAGCAGCCGCACCAGCGCGGCGGAGTGTGCGGCCGGGTCCGCTCCCTGATGCGGTGCGGTCAGCAGCGACAGGAGGACGACGGCCATCCCCGCCACCGTGTGCCCGCCCGGCTCGCGGGCCTCGGTGGCGATTCCGAGGGCCAGCCCCTCCGCGCCGCCGAGCGCGTACGCGGCCAGATGGTGCCCGGCGGCCGTGTCGGTGGCGGAGGAGGGAGTGCGCCGGGCCGGGACCGAGTCCCCGTGGCTGTCGGGCTCCGCCGGCTCGGTGTCCGCCGTGGCCGGACTCACCACGCGCACCAGCCGGCCCAGGGCCGCACGCGCCTCCCGCGCCGGCGCCCGCCCGGCGGACTGCAAGGCGGAGCCGTCCGATGACATCAGCACCGCCCAGCCGCCCAGCCGGGCGGCGAGCTGCCGAAGTACCGCGGGGATCGGGTCGGGCCGCGCGGCGGCGGCGGCGAGGCCCTGCTGCGCCTCGCTGACCCGGCGTACCTCCCGCAATCTGACCTGGGCCATCAATCGCCACACGGCACGCGCGATCGCCGTGAACGGCGTCTGCGGCGGCACCTCCACCAGCGGCAGTCCATGCTGCTCGCAAGCCCGTACGAGAGCCTCGGGCACGGTCTCGTGCACCGGCGCCACTCCGAAGCCGATCGCCGCGCCCCCTGCCTCGGCGACGCGGGAGACGTACCTCTCCGGGTCCGCCAGCAGGACTCCGGCGGTCAGCAGCAGTTCACCGCCCAGCAGGTAGGGGTACGGATCGGCCATTTCCGAGGTGTGCACCCACTGGATGGCGGTGTCATCAGGGCCTGCGATCAACCGCAGACCCAGATCCTCGCGTGCCAGCAGCGCGGACAGGGGGATGGGCGGCGCGGGCAGGGCGGGCGGGGCCGCTGGGGGCGACGGGCGAGCGATGGGGTCCGGCATGGTGGACGTTCCATCCAAACAGGTCTTTCGGAATGGAGGAAACGTATACTTCATGGCCGCCTTTTGGCCACTTATCGTCGAGAGGCGTGGTCACCGTCGGCACGGGTGCACATCCCCAGGCACAAGCCGCCCGCGGTATGGGCAGACCATCAGAGCCACCGCAGTCGAGCCATCGCGACCGGACCCCCCATCCAGGTCGGTCCGGTCCCATCCCATCGCAGCCGTAGGAAGAAGGCATGGTCATGAGCAGCAACGAGACGCCGCGCGGCCCCATCGACTCGTCCCGCACTCCGCGGTACGCCGGACTCGCGACGTTCGCCCGGCTGCCCCGGCTGGACGAGGTCGGCCGCACCGACGTCGCCGTGGTCGGCGTGCCCTTCGACGCCGGGGTCTCGTACCGTCCGGGCGCACGCTTCGGCGGCAACGCCATCCGTGAGGCCTCCCGGCTGCTGCGCCCCTACAACCCCGCGCAGGACGCCTCGCCGTTCGCGCTCGCCCAGGTCGCCGACGCGGGTGACATCGCCGCCAACCCGTTCAACATCAACGAGGCGGTCGAGACCATCGAGGCGGCGGCCGACGACCTGCTCGGCACCGGCGCCCGCATGATGACGCTCGGCGGCGACCACACCATCGCGCTGCCGCTGCTGCGCTCGGTCGCCAAGAAGCACGGCCCGGTCGCCCTGCTCCACTTCGACGCCCACCTGGACACCTGGGACACCTACTTCGGTGCCGAGTACACCCACGGCACCCCGTTCCGCCGTGCCGTCGAGGAGGGCATCCTCGACACCGAGGCGCTCTCCCACGTCGGTATCCGCGGCCCGCTCTACGGGAAGCAGGACCTGACCGACGACGAGAAGATGGGCTTCGGCATCGTCACCTCGTCCGATGTCTACCGGCGAGGCGCCGACGAGGTGGCCGACCAGCTCCGCCAGCGCATCGGCGACCGTCCGCTCTACATCTCCATCGACATCGACTGCCTCGACCCGGCTCACGCACCGGGCACCGGCACCCCGGAGGCGGGCGGTATGACCTCCCGCGAGCTGCTGGAGATCCTGCGCGGCCTGGCCTCCTGCAACCTCGTCTCGGCCGATGTCGTCGAGGTCGCCCCGGCCTACGACCACGCCGAGATCACCTCGGTCGCCGCATCCCACACGGCGTACGAGCTGACTACGATCATGGCCCGTCAGATCGCGGCGAGCCGTGCCGACGGCGGCGCCGGACAGCACGCGAAGTAGCGTGCCCTCTGCCGCCGGCGCCGACCTCGGTTCCGGCCCGGCCCGGCTCGGGGAGCGGGGGTCGGAGCCGGAGCGACAGCCGCAGCGAGGAGCACGCCGCACCCGGCGGCGGGCAGCACGAAGGGACACCGGACACCCATGACCCATGACCACGATCTGGTACTGCGGCCGAGCGCGGCGCAGACCGAGGCCGCGCTCAACCCGCCGGTCGGGCGCAGGGGCGGGGACCTGGTCATCGAGACCCTGAAAGGGCTCGGGGCCACGACGGTGTTCGGGCTGCCGGGACAGCACGCGCTCGGCATGTTCGACGCCCTGCGACGCTCACCGCTGAGGTACGTCGGCCTTCGCGTCGAGAACAACGCGGGCTTCGCCGCCGACGCCTACGGGCGGATCACCGGCGAGGCGGCACCGCTTCTGGTGTCGACCGGTCCCGGCGCGCTGACCTCGCTCGCCGCGCTCCAGGAGGCGGCAGCGGCCTCTGCCCCGGTGCTGGCGATCTCCAGCCAGGTCCCGCGCGCCGGCCTCGGCGGCGGGCGGCACGGTTATCTGCACGAGCTGCGCGACCAGCAGGCGTCGTTCCGCGAGATCGTGAAGTCCGTGCACACCGTGCGTACCGCCTCGCAGATCCCGTCCGCGATCGCCGCCGCCTGGGAGTCCGCGCTGAGTGCTCCGCACGGGCCGGTCTGGGTGGAGATCCCGCAGGACGTGTTGCTCGCCGAGACGGACCTTCCGGTCGTGACTGCCGTGGACGCGACCCCGCGCGAGCTCGTCCCGCGTCCCGAACTGACCGCCGTGGCCGCGCATCTGCTGCGCGCTGCCGAACGCCCGGCGATCATCGCGGGCGGGGGTGTCGTACGTTCCGACGCCTCCGGCAAGCTGCGGGCGCTCGCCGAGCGGCTGGACGCCCCGGTCGTCACCACATTCGGCGGCAAGGGCGCCTTTCCGTGGGAGCATCCGCTGTCCCTGCGCTCCTGGCTGGAGGACCGGCACACCACCGATTTCCTGGAGGACGCGGACGTCCTCCTGGTCGTCGGGTCCGGACTCGGCGAGCTGTCCTCGAACTACCACACCTTCGCGCCGCGTGGCCGGGTGATCCAGATCGAGGCCGACCTCGGCAAGCTGGAGTCCAACCATCCGGCGCTGGGTATCCACGCCGACGCGCGCATCGCGCTCTCCGCGCTGCTGGAAACGCTGGAGACGCGGCAGCCGGGAGTAGCTTCGGCCCCCATGGCCGTATCCGGGGCCGATGGCGCCCCGTCGGGCGCCGAGCGGGTGTCCGGTGTGCTGGCGAAGGTCGCGGAGCGTATCGCCGACCAGGAACTGGCCCTGGAACAGGAGGTGCTCGCAGCGGTGCGCGAGGCGCTTCCGGACGACGCGCCGAGCTTCTGGGACATGACCATCCTGGCTTACTGGGCCTGGTCCGCCTTCGACCCCCGCCGACCGAACACCATGCACTCCGCGCAGGGCTCGGGCGGCCTCGGCTACGCCTTCCCCGCCGCCCTCGGCGCCGCCGCGGCGGACCCCGGAACACCGGTCCTCGCCGTGTCCGGTGACGGTGGGGCGATGTACTCGATCGCGGAGTTGGCGACGGCGAAGCAGTACGACCTGCCGGTGACCTGGCTGATCGTGGACGACGGCGGCTACGGCATCCTTCGCGAGTACATGACCGACGCCTTCGGCGAGACGACCGGCACCGAACTGACTCGCCCGGACTTCGTGGCGCTCGCCGAGTCCTTCGGGGTGCCAGCGGTGCGGACCACACCCGAGGCGCTCCGCAAGGACCTGGCCGAGTCCCTGGCCCGCTCCGGGCCCTCGGTGGTGGTGCTGCCGGCGCTGCTGAGAATGTTCGCGCCGACGCACCTCTGAAGGTGGCGCCGGGCCGGGTTCACTCGCCTGCGGCCCGCGACCTCGACTGTCCCGCACTCACTCGCCTGCGCAGCGTCTACAGGCGGTAGTCGTTGCTCGTCCGTGCACCGTCCCTGGTCCTAGGGCCAGGGACCGATCTTTGCCGCAACCCGCGCTTTCAGCCCGCCGGCGGGATGAAAACCGGCTCGGTGCGTGTTGCAGCCTTCCGGCAGACGCGCGTGGATGAGTGGATCACCGGATCACCGGTTCACAGGAGCAACGGGAGGCGTAAGTGGCGGGGGAGACACAGGGGTGGGCGCGAAGGCTGACCGGTTACGCATGGCGCTACCGGCGCGATGTGTTGCTCGCGCTCGGATCATCCCTCGGCGGTATGGCGGTGATGGCCCTGGTGCCGCTGATCGTCAAGGTCGTCATCGACGACGTGATCAGTGACCACACCCGGTCTCTGGCGGTCTGGGTCGGGTTGCTCGTCGCCTCCGCGGTCGCCGTCTACGTCTTCACGTACATCCGCCGCTACTACGGCGGCCGTCTCGCCCTCGATGTCCAGCACGACCTGCGTACCGAGATGTACGGCACGATCAGCCGGCTCGACGGGCGGCGCCAGGACGAGCTGTCCACCGGCCAGGTGGTGGGCAGGGCCACCAGCGACCTCCAGCTCATCCAGGGTCTGCTCTTCATGCTTCCGATGACCATCGGGAACGTCCTGCTCTTCGTGATCTCCCTGGTGATCATGGTCTGGCTGTCGCTGCCGCTCACTCTCGTGGCGCTCGCCGTCGGCCCCGCCCTCTGGTTCATCGCCAAGCGCAGCCGTGTCCGCCTGCACCCCGCGACCTGGTACGCCCAGCAGCAGGCCGGAACCGTCGCGGGCGTCGTCGACGGGGCGGTCGCCGGAGTCCGCGTCGTCAAGGGATTCGGGCAGGAGGAGCAGGAGACCGGGAAGCTCAAGGAGGCCGGACGCAAGCTCTTCGCCGGCCGACTGCGCACCATCCGGCTGAACTCCCGCTACACCCCCGCCCTGCAGGCCGTGCCCTCGTTCGGGCAGGTGGCCATGCTGGCGCTCGGCGGCTGGCTGGCCACCCGCGGAGAGATCACGCTCGGTACGTTCGTCGCGTTCTCGACCTATCTCGCTCAGCTGGTGGGCCCGGTGCGGATGCTGGCGATGGTGCTCACCGTAGGCCAGCAGGCACGGGCCGGTGTGGAGCGGGTCCTGGAGCTCATCGACACGCAGCCGAGCATCAAGGACGGCACCAAGGAGCTGCCGCCCGACGCCCCGGCGTCCGTCGAGTTCGACAATGTCAGTTTTGCCTACGGTTCCGGGTCCGGTTCCGGTTCCGGCGGTCGGGCCGGGGACTCGAACGGCGAAGCGCCCGATCACGAGAGCGGAGGTGCCGCCGCCCGGTCGGTGCTCGACGGGTTCTCACTGGAGATCAGGCCTGGTGAGACCGTGGCCGTGGTGGGTGCGTCCGGAAGCGGCAAATCCACGGTCTCGCTGCTGCTGCCCCGCTTCTACGACGTCACCGGCGGCGCTGTGCTCGTCGGCGGCCATGACGTCCGCGAGCTGACTCTTGAGTCGCTGCGCGCGGCCATCGGCCTGGTGCCCGAGGACAGCTTCCTCTTCTCCGACACAGTCCGCGCCAACATCGCGTACGGCAAGCCCGGCGCCACGGACGAGGAGATCGCCGAGGCCGCCCGTACCGCCCAGGCGGACCGTTTCATCGCGGAGCTGCCCGACGGATACGGCACCAAGGTCGGCGAGCATGGACTCACCCTCTCCGGCGGCCAGCGCCAGCGCATCGCCCTGGCCCGTGCGATCCTCGCCGACCCCAGGCTGCTGCTGCTGGACGACGCGACATCAGCCGTGGACGCACGGGTCGAGCACGAGATCCATGAGGCACTGCGCGGTGTGATGGCGGGCCGGACCACTCTGCTGATCGCCCACCGGCGTTCCACTCTTGGTCTCGCCGACCGGATCGCCGTGCTGGACGGCGGCCGACTCGCCGACATCGGTACGCATGACGAGTTGCAGGAGCGGTCCGCTCTGTACCGGCGGCTGCTCACCGACCCGGACGAGCTGGGCGGAGTGTCCCCTGGGCACACCGGTCAGGTCGAGATCCCAGAGGACCGTACGCTGCGGGCCGAGATGGACGCCGAGTTCGACGCCGAGCGCGGTATCACCCCTCCGCTGTGGGTCCGCAAGGAAGAGGCCGAACAGGACGAGGTCACCGGCGCCACGCCGGAGCTGCTGGCCCAGGTCGCCGCGCTGCCGCCGGCCGACGACACGCCCCGGGTCGACGAGGCACGCGCGGTGCTGCCCGAGGAGTCCGGCTCGTACGGGCTGCGCAGGCTGCTGCGGGGCTTCCGGCTGCCGCTTCTGGTCAGTCTGCTGCTCGTCGCGACCGACGCGGGCATGGGCCTGCTGCTGCCGGTGCTGATCCGGCACGGAATCGACGACGGGGTCGAGCGGGCGGCATTGGCGGCGGTCTGGGCGGCTTCCGCGCTCGGCCTCGTCGCGGTGCTCGTGCAGTGGGTCGCGCAGGTCGGGGAGACCCGGATGACCGGCCGAACCGGCGAGCGCATCCTGTACGCGATCAGGCTGAAGATCTTCGCGCAGCTCCAGAGGCTCGGGCTCGACTACTACGAGCGCGAGCTGACCGGTCGGATCATGACCCGGATGACGACGGACGTGGACGCGCTGTCCACCTTCCTCCAGACGGGCCTGGTCACCGCCTTCGTCTCCGTGGTCACCTTCCTCGGGATCATGATCGTACTGGTCGTGATCGATGTGCAGCTCGCCTTGGTGGTGTTCGCGACCCTGCCGGTGCTGATCATCGGCACGGTGTTCTTCCGCAGGCAGTCGGTGAAGGCGTACGAGCTGGCCCGTGAGCGGATCAGCGTCGTCAACGCCGACCTCCAGGAGTCGGTCAGCGGACTGCGCATCGTGCAGGCGTTCCGCCGTGAGCAGTCGGGGAACCGGCGGTTCGCGGAGCGCAGCGACAGCTACCGTTCGGCGCGGGTGCGCGGCCAGTGGCTTATCTCCGTGTACTTCCCCTTCGTTCAGCTGCTGGCTTCGGTAGCCGCCGCGGCGGTGCTGGTGGTCGGGGCCGAGCGGATCGAGGCGGGCACGCTTACGACGGGTGCGCTGGTGGCGTATCTGCTGTACATCGATCTGTTCTTCGCGCCGGTGCAGCAGCTGTCGCAGGTCTTCGACGGCTACCAGCAGGCGACCGTGTCCCTGGGGCGCATCCAGGAGCTGCTGGCCGAGCCGACGTCCACGAAGCAGGCGGACAGGCCGCTCGACGTGCGGGGCCTGCGCGGTGAGATCGCCTTCGAGGGCGTGAGCTTCGCCTACGGTGCGTCGGCCGGGTCCGACGCCGAGGCTGCGGCCGGCACTGAGGCGGCGGCCGGCGGGCCGGGCACGGAGGCGGCGGCCGGCGGGCCGGGCGCCGAGGGCGGCGGAAAGACGGCGGGTGAGGGCGCGCTGACCGGCATCGACCTGCGGATCCCGTCCGGTCAGACGGTGGCGTTCGTCGGCGAGACCGGAGCGGGCAAGTCGACGCTGGTCAAGCTGGTGGCCAGGTTCTACGACCCGACGAGCGGGCGCGTCACCGCCGACGGCACCGATCTACGCGAGCTGGACCTCACGGCGTACCGGCACCGTATCGGCATCGTCCCGCAGGAGGCGTACCTCTTCGCCGGGACGGTACGCGACGCCATCGCCTACGGGCGTCCGGAGGCGACGGACGCCGAGGTGGAGGCTGCGGCGCGGGCCGTGGGCGCGCACGACATGATCGCCACGCTCGACGGCGGCTATCTGCACGAGGTCGCCGAGCGCGGGCGCAATCTGTCGGCGGGCCAGCGCCAGTTGATCGCGCTGGCCCGCGCGGAGCTGGTCGACCCGGATGTGCTGCTGCTGGACGAGGCCACGGCGGCCTTGGACCTCGCGACGGAGGCCCAGGTCAATCAGGCCACCGACCGGCTCACGGGACGCCGAACCACCCTGGTTGTCGCCCACCGGCTGACCACGGCCGCGCGAGCCGACCGGGTGGTCGTGATGGCTCGTGGACGGGTGGTGGAGGACGGCACGCACGATGAGCTCCTGGCGCTTGACGGGCGCTACGCCGCGCTGTGGCGGACGTTCATCGGCGCCGCGGAGCCCACACCGGCCTGAGATGGCGTGACCGGAGGCGGGCCGTGTGACGAGCTGACCGTCTGCCCGCCTCCTGGGCCGCAACCGTCGGGGGTGGCGTTGCGTCGTACGTCGTACGTCAGTACGGCTTGACGCGGGATGGGAGCAAGAGTGTTCGGAAGGTTGCTGGTGCGCACCGGTACGGCGCTCGTGGTCGCGGGGACCCTGCTGGCGGCCGGTCCCGGGGTGCAGGAGGTGAAGGCGGCCTCCGGGTGTTCGGGTCGGCCCGTCAAGACCGTGAAGTTCGCGACCGGGGAGCTGCGGCTCTACAAACACCGTGCCTATGTGTGCGCCGTGACGATCGCGAAGCGGCCCGGCGCGCGGCGGGCGATGTCGGTCAGCCTTCAGCCGCGTGGCGGCCGCGCCGCCGTGGACAAGGGCCGCTTCACCCGGCAGGCGGGGCCGGTGACGGTGTACGCACTCAACCGCTCCGTGCGCGCCTCGGGAGCCGTCGCCGGGGCGGGCGCCACGACGGGCTGGATCCTCCTCTGAGACTCCGCGCTCGCCGAACTCCCCGGCTGCGCGGTTCTTCTCGCCCTCGCGATCCAACTGGGTCTGGCGGTAGGGGTGTTGCAGTCGCTAGGTTCGCGGCGACCGTTGTGAACCAGGGGAGGGCGCGCGCATGCGCAAAGCGCTGAGATGGCTGCTGTCGTTTGTCATGCTCATAGGTGTCGTCGGGGCGGCGACCGGTACCGCCACCGCCGCCGATCCGGGCCCGGGCCCGGCGGAAGGGACCCAGGACATCAAGGACCGGATCCTCGCGATTCCGGGGATGCGCCTGATCGAGGAGAAGCCGTACGCCGGCCACCGCTACTTCGTGCTCGACTACGCTCAGCCTGTCGATCACCGGCGCCCGTCAAAGGGGACGTTCCAGCAGCGCATCACCGTGCTGCACAAGGACACGGCCCGTCCGACCGTCTTCTACACCAGCGGCTACAACGTGGGCACCAACCCGCGCCGCCGCGAGCCCACTCAGATCGTCGACGGCAACCAGGTCGACATGGAGTATCGATTCTTCACTCCCTCCCGGCCTCAGCCCGCGGACTGGAGCAAGCTCGACATCTGGCAGGCGGCGAGTGACCAGCACCGGGTGTTCGCCGCGCTGAAGCAGATCTACACCCGGAAATGGATCGCCACCGGAGCCTCCAAGGGCGGGATGACCGCCACCTACTACGAACGCTTCTACCCGCGGGACATGGACGGCGTGGTCGCCTATGTCGCCCCGAACGACGTCAACGACCGCGCGGACACCGCCTACGACCGGTTCTTCGAGAGGGTCGGTACCAAGGAGTGCCGCGACCGGATCACCGCCGTCCAGCGCGAGGCCCTCGGCAAGCGCCGAGCGGCACTCACCGCCAAGTACCGCGCTTGGGCCAAGGAGAACGAGGGCACCTTCCAGACCATCGGTTCGCTCGACAAGGCCTTCGAGAGCCTGGTCTCCGACTACGCCTGGGCCTTCTGGCAGTACAGCCTGCTCGCCGACTGCGCCTCCCTGCCGACCGCAGCGACCGCCAGCGACCAGGAACTCTTCGACTCGCTGGACTCGATATCCGGCTTCGGCTTCTACACCGATCAGGGCCTCGAACCCTATGCTCCGTACTACTTCCAGGCGGGCACCCAGCTCGGCGCGCCCACGCTGCGCCAGCCGCAGCTGGCCGATCTGCTGCGCTACCCGGGCTACTTCACGCCGAGGGTGTATGTCCCCCGTGAGATCCCCATGAAGACGTTCGACCGGTACGCGATGCGGGACATCGACCGCTGGGTCCGGCATCACGCGAAGCACATGATCTGGGTGTACGGAGAGAACGACCCCTGGGGCGCGGAGCGGTTCCGCCCCGGCAAGGGGGCACGTGACGCCTATGTCTTCACCGCGCCCGGAGGCAACCACGGCGCCTCCGTCGCGGGTCTGCCCGAGGCCGACCGGGCCAAGGCGACCGCGCGGATCCTGGACTGGGCGGGGGTCGCCCCGGCTGCCGTCCAGCAGAACCCGGCACTGGCGAAGCGTCTGGCGCCCTACGACGCCAGGCTCGACAAGCGGAGCGACGAGCGGGATCCGTTCGCACTGCGACCGTGACGAGTCCGCGTTCCTCCGTGTAGGGACCGCGCGCCGCCGCGGGCCGGGGGCCCCAAACCCGGCGGGGGGCGC
>NZ_JBHXFA010000174.1:0-13737 GCF_042724175.1 Streptomyces sp. NPDC127084 | reverse complement strand
GCCTGGGGAGGCCCCACCCCCTCGGCCCCTGCGGGCCTGGGGAGGCCCCACCCCCTCGGCCCCTGCGGGCCTGGGGAGGCCCCACCCCCTCGGCCGTTGCGGGCCAGGGGAGGCCCCATGCACCGGACGCCGCTCCTTGACGGGCAAACCTTGCCTGACGCGGCACTAGCTAGGGGGCTTGCCCGTCCGTATGAACGGCCTCGGCAGCGCCCTACGGGGACGGGCAAGCCCGCACACCCGAGCCCGTCCCCCCGGGGTTCAGCCGCGCCGCACGGCGCACAGCAAGCCATCCCCCACCGGCAGCAGCGACGGCAGGAGCACCTCGCTCTCACGGACCGCCCGCAACAGCTCCCGCATCCGCAGCACATCGACCGGCTGCGCTGCCGCGTCGACCGTGCGCCCATCGGCGAATGCCCCTTCGAAGCACACAAGACCCCCAGGTCGCAGCAGGCGCAACGATTCAGCGAGGTAGTCCAGCAGCTCCAGCCGGTCGCCGTCGCAGAAGACGAGGTCGTACCCGCCGTCGGCGAGCCTGGGCAGCACGTCCAGCGCGCGTCCGGGGATGAAACGCGCCCGGTTGCCGGCGAAGCCCGCGGCGCGGAACGCCTCCCGGGCGAACTGCTGGAGCTCCGGTACCGGGTCCACGGTGGTCAGCACGCCGTCGGGGCGCATGCCCTGGAGAAGGTAGATCCCGGAGACTCCCGTGCCCGTCCCGATCTCCGCCACCGCCTTGGCGTCGGCCGCGGCCGCCAGCAGTCGCAGAGCGGCGCCGGTGCCTGGAGACACCGAGGGCAGCGCCGCGTCCCGGGCCAGTTCACGGGCCCAGCGCAACGCTTCGTCCTCGGCGACAAAGGCGTCGGCGAACGCCCAGCTCGTCTGCCGGTTGGCGGTAATGGCCCTCTCCTGTTCCCGTAGTTGGCGCAACGGTGACTGTATCCGCTGTGCCCGGGAACCCGCAGATGGGACCGGGCGTTGAGAAGAGGCGTAGGCGCGGTGAAACGGGGCGGGGAAAACAGGCGGGCGAGTGCCGCCCGGCCCCAAATTCGCGTAAAGATTCTTATCCGGAGCTAACGGGCGAGGTGGCTATGGTAGGGGCTCCACTGGACACCACCAGAGCCGACAGGGGAGGTGCGGCTGCGCCTGTGGATCGGAAAGGGGTGCTACGGCGCCTGCTCCGGTCGGCGGGTGAGCCGAAATCCGTGACCGACACCGCTGACGACACCCGCTCCAGCCAGGCCGACTCCGTTTCCACCGCGACCTTCGCACCGGCTGCGGAATCGACCGCGTGGACCCCTCCCACCTGGGAGGACATCGTCAGTACGCACAGCGGCCGGGTCTACCGCCTCGCCTACCGTCTGACCGGAAACCAGCATGACGCGGAAGACCTCACCCAGGAGGTCTTCGTCCGGGTCTTCCGTTCCCTGGCCACGTACACGCCGGGGACGTTCGAGGGCTGGCTGCACCGCATCACCACGAACCTGTTCCTGGACATGGTCCGCCGTAAGCAGCGGATCCGTTTCGACGCGCTCGGCGACGACGCGGCCGAGCGGCTGCCCAGCCGGGAGCCCTCCCCGCAGCAGGTCTTCCACGACACCCACTTCGACGCCGATGTGCAGCAGGCGCTGGACACCCTCGCCCCGGAGTTCCGTGCCGCGGTGGTGCTCTGTGACATCGAGGGGCTCTCGTACGAGGAGATCGCGGCGACGCTCGGCGTCAAGCTCGGCACCGTCCGCAGCCGTATCCACCGCGGGCGCTCGCATCTGCGCAAGGCGCTCCAGCACCGCTCCCCGGAGGCCCGGGCCGAGCAGCGTGCCCCGGCAGGCTTCGCGGCAGCCGTGGCAGGGGCGGGGGAGGGCGGTGCGCAGTGAGCGGCATCGGCCCTTCCCCCGCGGAGCAGCACTTGGGGGATCGGCTCGCCGCCCTGATCGACGGCGAGCTGAAACACGACACGCGTGACCGGGTGCTGGCCCACCTCGCGACATGTCCCAAATGCAAGGCGGAGGCCGACGCGCAGCGCCGGCTGAAGAGCGTGTTCGCGGCGACCGCACCCCCGCCGCCGTCCGAAGGGTTCCTCGCCCGCTTGCAGGGTTTGCCCGGCGGGCCGCCGGGAGGGCAGCCCGCCGATGACGACGCGCAGCGTGGACCCTTCGGCGGAGGGCGTCTACCCGACGGCGTCTTCGGTATGAGGCCGGAGGGTTTCCCTCCTTCCGACGCCGGATTCCGGATCCATGAGGTGGGGCGGCAGGAGGCCGAGCGCTCGGTGTGGCGTGGCCGCAGGCTGGCGCTGACGGCGGCGAGCGCGGTCTCGTTCGCCGCGATCGCCCTGAGCG
The DNA here is from genome assembly GCF_042724175.1 of Streptomyces sp. NPDC127084. Lineage (NCBI taxonomy): Bacteria > Bacillati > Actinomycetota > Actinomycetes > Kitasatosporales > Streptomycetaceae > Streptomyces > Streptomyces sp. NPDC127084. Next base: position 11,407 of record NZ_JBHXFA010000174.1, on the reverse strand, counting down.
GGTCGCTGCCGGTGGGCGCCCCTGGCGATGGCACGGCTCGCGGGGACGGCCGGGGGAGCAACGTCACTCCGCAGCGGAGTGCGGCACCCAACCCGGTGTCGGGCACCGACGGGCGGCGCCGCGGTGGTGCCGCGGCACAGCAGGCGGCCGGTACGGGTACCGCCTCATCCGCGCCGGTCCGGCCCCTGACCCAGCCGTTCGTGCCGTCGGACCTGTTCACCCCCACGCCACCGGCGCTGATACGTCCCGTGGACTCCGCCTACCGACTCGCGGACGCCCCGGAACCGACGCCCGCCACCACTCCGTACCCCACGCGGCTCGTCGCGCCCGACGTGCCCTGAGGCCGGGTGCCCGGTGGCCCGCCCGGGTTCCTGGGCGCCCGCGCTGTGTGACGCCATGCGCAAACCTGGTTGAATCCAGGTTGGGGTGCCCCCGGGCGGGGCGCGTGGACGAGCTGTTGCGGGGAGAGCATGGAGCACGGGAAGCAGACGGGGCCGAAGCCGAAGTGGTGGAGCCGACCCGGTGACGCCGCCCCGGAGCCCGGTCTCACGGACACGGTTCCGGCTCCTGCCGCCCGCCCCGTGGATGATCAGTCCGAGTACACCTTGGCGGCTCCCGAGCCCGCGCCGGTGACCACCGAGCCGCCCACGGTGCCGTCTCGCGCCGTACCCGCTTCCGCGGTACCCGCGCCGACGGTGCCCGGCCCCAGGACGGACCAGACCCGGTTCGAGGCCGCCGAGGCCCAAGGGGCCCCCGCGGTTCCCGATGCCCCCGGTCCCACCATTCCGGCCCAGGCGACCGGTGGACAGCCGCTGCACGAGTCCGATGAGTGCCACACGCCGCCCTATGGCGGCCCCGGCCCCTGGGCCCCCGCCCCGCCGGTGCAGCATCCGCTCGGCACTCCCGCGCACGGAACCGCCGTACCCGTGCCCGCGCAGCCTCCGGCGCCGGCCGGATACGCCCCGCCCATGCCGCCCACACCCGCCCCGGTGCCGGCGCCCACCGCACCCACCGCGACGTTCCCGCAGCCGCCGCAGTGGGCGCAGTACGACCCTTGGAGCACTCCCGGCGCGGCCGCCCTGAGCCAGACCGGTGAGCCGCCTAAGAAGAGGCGCAGGGGTTCCGCGGTTGCCGTACTCCTCGCCTTCGGGCTGGTCACCGGGGTCGCCGGAGGAGCCGTCGGCGCCTATCTGGAGCGCAACGGCGGCAGCCTCACCACAGTGGAGCTGCCCCAGGCCGCCGCCGACAACTCCGGCCGGGCCCCCGGCAGCGTCGCGGGCATCGCGGCCAGTGCCCTCCCCGGTGTCGTCACCCTGCATGTGACCGGGGGCAGCGCGTCAGGCACCGGCACCGGGTTCGTGCTCGACAAGCAGGGCCACATCCTCACCAACAACCATGTGGTCGCCCCGGCCGGCGGCTCGGGCGAGATCAGCGTCACCTTCAGCGGCGGCGAGACGGCCAGGGCCAAGCTGGTCGGCAAGGACAGCGGCTATGACCTCGCGGTCGTGAAGGTCAGCGGGGTGTCCGGGCTCAAGCCGCTGCCCCTCGGCAACTCCGACAGCGTCCGGGTCGGCGACCCGGTCGTGGCCATCGGCGCCCCCTTCGACCTCCAGAACACCGTCACGGCCGGAATCATCAGCGCCAAGGAGCGCCCCATCACCGCGGGCGGTGAGAAGGGCGACGGCAGCGATGTCAGCTATGTCGACGCGCTCCAGACCGACGCCCCCATCAACCCCGGCAACTCCGGCGGCCCGCTGGTGGACTCCAAGGCCCGGGTGATCGGGATCAACAGCGCCATCAGGGCGGCGGGCAGCGGCACCGGTTCCGAGGGCGACGGGAGCCAGGCGGGTTCCATCGGGCTCGGTTTCGCCATCCCCATCAACCAGGGCAAGCGGGTCGCGGAAGAGCTGATCAACACGGGCAAGGCCACCCATCCCGTGATCGGCGTCAGCCTCGACATGCAGTACGCCGGCGACGGCGCCAGGGTCGGCGAGAAGAGCAGGGACGGCTCGTCCTCGATCACCCCCGGCGGCCCGGCAGCCAAGGCCGGCATCCGCCCGGGAGACGTCATCACCAAGGTGGACGGCCAGCGGGTGCACAACGGCGAGGAGCTCATCGTGAAGATCCGGGCGCACCGCCCCGGCGACGAGCTGGAACTCACCGTGGTGCGCGGCGGCAAGGAGCAGACCAGGACGCTGACCCTTGGTTCATCCAGCGGTACGTAACGGACACCCCGGAGGTACCGCCCCGACGGATTCGCCGGGTACGGTGGACCGGGCCGCCGTATGCGCGGTCAGGCGAGACACGGAGAACACGAACACGAGGAGCAGCAGGTGTTCAATGACATAGGCGCACTCGAGCTGGTCACGCTCGTGGTCCTCGCCGTGCTCGTCTTCGGCCCGGACAAGCTGCCCAAGGTCGTCCAGGACGTCTCGCGCTTCATTCGCAAGGTCCGGGAGTTCTCCGACAACGCCAAGCACGACATCCGCCGTGAACTGGGGCCGGAATTCAAGGATTTCGACTTCGACGACCTCAATCCGAAGGCGTTCATCCGCAAGCAGCTGGAGAACGAGGACCTCAGGGAGATCCGCAGCAGCTTCGATTTCCGGCAGGATCTGAACGACGTCACCGACGCGGTGAACGGCAAGGAGCCCAGCGCTTCGGCCCCGGCGGTCGTGAACGGCTCGCCGGGCTCCGGCGACCTGCTCAGGAAGCGTCAAACGGTCGAGAAGGGCGAGCGCCCGCCGTTCGACGCGGACGCCACCTGAGCCGCCGTCCCAGACGCCACCCGAGTCACGCCCGTGCCATCAATCCCGGCGAGCCGGTGCCGGGTGGCTATCCTCCATCTGTCCGGGAAACGAGGACGCCCGAGGGGGGCGGGCCACTCCGGACCCTGGTGAACGAGGAGGCGGCCGGATAGATGGAGACGACGAGTCGGGCAGGGGCGGCGCGGAGCGCGCCCAGTGCATCCACCGCCGAGGAGGTGCCCGCGGCCCGGCGTACGGTCGACGGCTATCTGCGCGCACCCTTCCCCTGGTACGGACTGGACGAGGCCTTCAGCGGGCCGCGCTGGCTGATGCAGGTCGGCGCCGCGGCCGACGGCACGGTGCAGCACGGGTCCGTGGGTCATGGCGACGAGCCGACGATAAAGTCCGACGCGACCACTGCTGAGAAGGAACGCTTCGCTGTGGTCGTGACGGTCGCCGCGAGCCCGGTGCGGCGCACCGGCGACGGCACCGGCGTCCTGGACGCCACCACGGTGTCGTCCGCGGCGTGGCTGGCCGGTTCCGGGCTGCTCGCCTACACCTGGCCCGGGCAGCTGGACCACAGCCTGCGGGACGACTGGCTGGGCCAGCAGACCGAGACCGCGTTCGAGCTGGCGGACGACCTGGCGGGACCGGCCTGGTCAGAGCTCTCGCTGCCCGTGGACGGGGTCCCGATGCCCTTCCACTACCGAGAGTCGGAGTTCGGCTGGGTGCTGGCCGGTTCGTCGGAGAGCGGTGTGCACATCGGCGCGTACGGGCGCGGGATGAGCGCGTACGGACTCGGTTTCTCGACGGTGCGGGACTTCGGCACGTACCTGTAGGGCCCCCTCCGCACCGGCCGTATGCCGAGGGGCACCGTTCGTGATGAACGGTGCCCCTCGGCGCGGTCGGCGGCCGCGCGGTTTCGGACGGCTCGCGCGGCTCGGACGGCTTACGCGGTTCGGTTGTCCGTGCGGCTCAGAACTTGTTGCGCGGGGTGATGCCCAGCGACATACCGGACAGCCCGCGCTGACGGCCGCCGAGCTTTCCGGCGATGGCCCGCAGCGCCGCACCGGCAGGAGACTCGGGATCGGTCAGCACCACCGGCTTGCCCTCGTCGCCGCCCTCGCGCAGCCGGACGTCGATCGGGATCTGGCCCAGCACCGGCACCGTCGCACCCGTGGTCTTCGTCAGCCCGTCGGCGACCATCTGGCCACCTCCCGTACCGAAGACATCGACCATCTCGTCGCAGTGCGGGCAGGGCAGGCCCGACATGTTCTCGACCACGCCCACGATCTTCTGGTGGGTCTGCACGGCGATGGAACCGGCCCGCTCGGCGACCTCTGCGGCGGCCTGCTGCGGGGTGGTGACGACCAGGATCTCGGCGTTCGGCACCAGCTGGGCCACGGAGATCGCGATATCGCCGGTGCCCGGCGGCAGGTCGAGCAGCAGCACGTCGAGGTCGCCCCAGTACACGTCCGCCAGGAACTGCTGGAGCGCGCGGTGCAGCATCGGGCCGCGCCAGACCACCGGAGCGTTGCCCGGGGTGAACATGCCGATCGAGATGACCTTCACACCGTTCGCGGACGGCGGCATGATCATGTTCTCGACCTGGGTGGGACGGCCGTCGGCGCCCAGCATCCGGGGCACGCTGTGGCCGTAGATGTCGGCGTCCACGACACCGACCTTCAGCCCGTCGGCGGCCATGGCCGCCGCGAGGTTCACGGTCACGGACGACTTGCCCACACCGCCCTTGCCGGAGGCGACCGCGTAGACCCGCGTCAGCGAGCCGGGCTTGGCGAACGGCACCTCCCGCTCAGCGGTCGTGCCGCGCAGCGTGGCCGCGAGCTCGCGGCGCTGCTCGTCGCTCATCACGTCCAGGGAGACTTCGACGCGGGTGACGCCCTCGACGGCCGCGACGGCGTCCGTGACACGCTGGGTGATCGTCTCGCGCATCGGGCAGCCGGAGACGGTGAGGTAGACCGTGACGGCAACCGCGCCGTCGTCCCCGATCTCGACCGACTTGACCATGCCGAGGTCGGTGATCGGCTTGTTGATCTCGGGGTCGTTCACCGTCGCCAGTGCTTCGAGCACCGCGTCTTCCGTAACCATACGGACGATGGTACGGCGCCGGATGCCGGCCCGGGGACGCCCCTCAGCGGTCGCCTTCGTCACGTACCCGAGGTGCCTCCGGCGGGAATACCCCGGGACGGTCCGCCAGCTCCCGCAGCAGGTCCTCGAACTCGGACCTGATCCAGTCGCGGGTGGCGACCTCGCCCAGCCCCATCCGCAGCGCCGCGATCTCCCTGGTCAGATACTCGGTGTCGGCGATCGACCGCTCGTTCTGCGCCCGGTCCTGCTCCAGGTTGACCCGGTCGCGGTCGTCCTGGCGGTTCTGCGCCAGCAGGATCAGCGGGGCCGCGTACGAGGCCTGCAGCGACAGCATGAGGGTCAGGAAGATGAACGGGTACTTGTCGAACCGCAGCCAGTCCGGGGCGAAGATGTTCCACAGGACCCAGACGACGATCGTGAGGGTCATCCAGACGATGAACCGTCCGGTCCCCAGGAAGCGGGCGATCTTCTCGGACAGCCGTCCGAAGGCCTCGGGGTCGTACTCGGGGAGCATCCTGCGGCGGCGGGCGCGGGGGATGTCCAGCCGGGCCCGTGGCCGCTGCCCGCCCGACTGCCGTTCCCGTTCCCTGTCGCGTTCCCGTTCCCGTTCCCGCTCCCTGTCCCTGCCGTCGCCGCGCTCGGTGAGGCCGTACTCACTCATCGGCGGCCCCCGTCCCCTCGAACTCGGCCTCGCGCCAGTCCTCCGGCAGCAGGTGGTCGAGGACGTCATCCACCGTCACCGCCCCCAGCAGCGAACCGCTCTCGTCCACGACCGGCGCCGCGACCATGTTGTACGTGGCCAGATAGCTGGTGATCGCCGTCAGCCCCGTGGCCGGGGCGAGCGGCGGGAGGTCGGTTTCCACGATCGAGCTGACCAGGGTGAACGGCGGGTCCCGGAGCAGCCGCTGGAAGTGCACCGTGCCCAGGTACTTTCCGGTCGGGGTCTCGTCGGGCGGCCGGCAGACGTAGACCTGGGCGGCGAGTGCCGGCGAGAGGTCCTGCTGGCGCACCCGCGCCAAGGCGTCCGCCACCGTCGCGTCAGGGCGCAGCACGATCGGCTCGGGCGTCATCAGTCCGCCCGCGGTGCGCTCCTCGTAGGAGAGCAGCCGGCGGACGTCGGCGGCGTCGTCCGGCCGCATCAGCATCAGCAGCCGCTCCTTGTCCTCCTCCGGCAGCTCCGAGAGCAGGTCCGCGGCATCGTCCGGGTCCATCGCCTCCAGCACGTCCGCGGCCCGCTCCTCCTTGAGCTTCCCGATGATCTCCACCTGCTCGTCCTCGGGGAGCTCCTCCAGGACATCGGCCAGCCGGTCGTCATCGAGCGCCGCCGCGACCTCGGCGCGGCGCTTGGGCGTCAGATGGTGCAGGGCGTTGGCCACATCGGCGGGCCGCAGCCGCTCGAAGGTGGCGACCAGGCTCTCGGCGCCCTGGGCGTCCTCGTCCAGGGAGAAACCCGTGACCGCTGACCACTCGACGGTGAGCGTCTCGCCCTTGCGGCGCAGGGCCCCGCCCTTGCCCTTGCGTACGAAGACCTTGTCGACCTCCCAGTCACGGCGGGCCGGTAGCTGCTGGATGGCCACGTCGAGCACGGTCACCTCCTCGCCCGAGCCGGTGAGGCTGACCCTGCGGTCAAGCAGCTCACCGAGTACGAGACGCTCGGTGGGCCGCTGCTCGAAACGCCGCATGTTGACGACGCCGGTCGTGATGACCTGGCCCGACTCGACACCGGTGACCCGGGTCATGGGCAGGAAGATCCGGCGGCGCCCGTGCACCTCGACGACAAGCCCGAGCAGCCGTGGCGGGCGCTGGCCGACCCGGAGCATGGCCAACAGGTCGCGTACCCGGCCGACCTGATCCCCGTTGGGGTCGAAGACCGGTACGCCCGCGAGGTGCGAGACGAAGATCCGCGAAGCGCCCGCCGCCATACTCTGCACCTCCTCACAAATGCTCTGCTACGCCGCTTTGTGGTGGTTTCAGACTGGTTCAGGCTAGCCCGCGCCGGTCGTCACCGCTCCTGTGAGCGGTCCGTCCGGCTCGCCTCCCGAGCGCTCGATAACCCCGGGTACGCTGCCCTCTTGCCACCCCACCACCAGGACGAGAGGCAGTGCGCACGTGACCGCTCTCCCCCCGGCTGCCGCAGCCCGGGCCCGTCGGACGGCAGTGTCCGCCGCACTCTGCGCGGGGCTCACCGCGGCCCTCACCGCGGTCACCGGTTGCGGCGAGGACCCGGACGCGGGGACGAACGGCGTCGGCAAGCTGGACGCCCCCGCCATCGAGGAGAAGGCCAAGGTGGCGGCGGACGGGGCGCAGTCGGTGCGGCTCGCCGGGACGCTGGTGTCCAAGGGCGGCACCTACAAGCTGAACATGCGGCTCAAGAAGACCGGCGGCAGCGGCTCCGTCACGACGAAGAACTCGGCCTTCGCACTGCTGCGGGTCGGCGACGAGCTGTATCTGAAGGCGGACGCGGACTTCTGGAAGCAGGCGGGCGGAACGGCCGCGGAGAAGCTGGACGACAAGTACGTGAAGGTCCCGGAGGACGACCCCACGTACAAGCAGCTACGCGGCTTCACCGAGATGGGCACGCTGCTGGACGGAATCCTCGGGCTGCACGGCAAGCTCAGCAAGGGCGCCTACGACACCGTGGACGGCACCCGCACCATCAAGGTCCTCGGCGGCGAGGGCGGCGGCGGCACGCTGGACGTGTCCCTCAAGGGCACCCCGTACCCCCTGCGCCTCTCCCGTGCGGGCGGAGCTGGGGTCCTGACCCTGGCGGACTGGAACAAGGAGTTCGTGCTGGCCGCGCCGGAGAAGGGGGAGAGCGTGGACTACGGCCGTGAGCTCCCTCGCACGAGGTAGCCGGGCCCCCGCGCACGCCAGGCGGGGTGCAACCCGCGAATACCCGTTACCGCCGCTTTCCGCGGCGGAGGAGGAGACGGGGGAGGGCCGCGGGGATGGGGCGACGCGTGGTGGCGGACGTGGGCAGCGGGGGCGCGGCCAGCGATCCGTCGGGGTGCTCCGTGGAGGCCCGGCACGGCTCCAGGCGCAGCACCCTGCACTCCCGTGCCCAGCGCTCCGTCATAGCCTCGCCGTCCGGTGCGTTCAGCCGCTTCCCCTTCAGTTCGCGTACCGCGGCATCCCACACCTCGGACCCGGGCGCGAGCTCGCTCACCACGGCGGTCCAGACCACCAGCCGGCCGCCCTTGTCCTTGCTGCGCACGGTCACCTCGGCGGTGGAGCCCGCGGTGAGGCCGGGCAGCGGCTGCTCGTCGGGCCCGTCGCCCACGACATGCGCCGCGCCCTCGTGCCACACGTGCCACAGCGCGCGGGCGGGGCCGGTGCCCCGGACCCAGATGAGACCGGACTTCTTGGTGGCCTCTTCGACCAGGGCCTGGTCGGGCAGCGGCAGCGAGGCAGCGGCTTCAGTCATGTGCGCAGCCTATTAGAGCCAGCCGTTGCGCTTCAGGGTGCGGTGAATGGTGAGACACACCCCGACGATGCCGACCAGCACCATCGGGTAGCCGTACCGCCAGTGCAGCTCGGGCATGTAGTCGAAGTTCATGCCGTAGATACCGCACACCGCCGTCGGGACGGCGATGATCGCCGCCCAGGACGTGATCTTGCGCATGTCCTCGTTCTGCGCCACGGTCGCCTGTGCCAGATTCGCCTGGAGGATCGAGTTCAGCAGCTCGTCGAACCCGATGACCTGCTCCTGCACCCGGGCCAGGTGGTCGGCCACGTCGCGGAAGTACTTCTGGATGTCGGGGTCCACCAGTCGCATCGGCCGCTCGCTCAGCAGCTGCATGGGGCGCAGCAGCGGGGTCACCGCCCGCTTGAATTCCAGCACCTCGCGCTTGAGCTGGTAGATGCGCCCGGTGTCGGTGCCCCGGGTGCTGCCCTTGGACGGGGCCGAGAAGACGTCGCTCTCGATCTCGTCGATGTCGACCTGGACCGCGTCCGCCACCGCGATGTACCCGTCCACGACATGGTCGGCGATGGCGTGCAGCACCGCCGACGGGCCCTTGGCGAGCAGCTCGGGGTCGTCCTGGAGGCGGTGCCGCAGATTGCGCAGCGAACCCTGTCCGCCGTGCCGCACGGTGATGACGAAGTCGGGCCCGGTGAAGCACATCACCTCGCCGGTCTCCACGACCTCGCTGTTGGCGGTCAGTTCGGCGTGCTCCACGTAGTGGATCGTCTTGAACACGGTGAAGAGGGTGTCGTCGTACCGCTCCAGCTTGGGGCGCTGATGGGCGTGCACGGCGTCCTCGACGGCCAGCGGGTGGAGGCCGAACACCGCGGCGATTCCCGCGAACTCCTCCTCCGTCGGCTCGTGCAGCCCGATCCAGGCGAAGCCGCCGTCCTCGCGGACCCGCAGCATCGCCTGCTGCGGGGTGAGGCAGCCGCCGTCCACCACGCGCTCGCCGTCGCGGTAGACGGCGCAGTCCACGACGGCGCTGGAGGCGGAAGGATCGCGGGTGGCGTCGTAAGAGCTGTACGCGCTGCTGGTCTTGCGCAGCGCTGGGCGGACCGCTTGACGCAGGTCACGGATCATCGACATGGCAGGCTCCTTCACGGGAAGCCGCCGTTGCGAGGCGTGGCACAGCCCGGAATGGGGACGTTTTCTGGATACGTCCGCAAAGCGGGCGGCACCGCGGGACGCGGTGACGGCGTTCGCTACAGACAGTCAGGCAAGGGCGATGTGCTCTTCCGACGTGCGCGATGCCATCGTGCGACGCGGCGCGGGAGATCGACGGACCGGACAGCGCGGTCGGCCGAAGGGCGCTGAAAACCGGTCAGAAGATGGGGAAGTGCCCGGAAGAGCGGTTGGTACTGCACGATCGACTTCGATCCACCGCAGCCCCACCTCCTCCGGCCGGTCCCCCGTAGGGGATGACGTGTCGTCGGGAACGGGCGCTGATCTCCGGACTCGCGGAGGCGCCGTCACGCAAATGTTGTCCCGAACAGGCGGCCAAGCCTATCAGCCGACTGAGGGTCAATCTCTTCCTTTGCCCGTTCCCGATGCGATCTATGCTCGCGGGATGGGAGAAATTCTTGCTCTGGTCGAGGCCCGTCTGCTTACCGCGTTCGGAGAGCCGGACGCGCGTGCCGCGGTCACGTTCCTCGGCACGGACCGGATCGAGGTGCTCCGCTTCCTCGACAGGGACGGCGGGGGCATCGTCCGATACGCCACGCTGGGCATGTCGGCACAGCCCATGAACGACCCCGAGGACCTACTCGCCGACCCGGTGAGGGGGCCGCGCGCCGAGCTGCTGCTGTCGGTGCGCGGCGGGCTCGCGGATACCGACAAGGTGCTGCGGCCGCTCGCCGTCCTGGCGTCGTCGCCGCAGGTGGAGGGGGTGGTCATGGCTCCGGGGAACTCTCTGGACGTCGGTGAGCCGCTCTGGCCGAACGCCTCCTTCAGCTCCGTGCTGGTGGCCGAGCCCGGCGGTCTGGTCGGGGATCTGGAGCTGCCTGAACCGATGGAGCCGGTGCGCTTTCTGCCGCTGCTGCCGATGACGCCGAACGAAGCGGCCTGGAAGCGGGTGCACGGGGCGGCGGCACTCCAGGAGCGCTGGCTGAAGCACGGCACGGACCTGCGCGACCCGCTGCGCGGGCCGGTATCGCTGACGTGAGGTCAGCCCTGGTGAAGTGACCGGTGTCATAGGCGGGTTCGGACCGCTCCGCGTGAAGCGGGAGCGGGAAGGGCATCGGTGACAGGGCCTGACCGGTGCATGGTGCATCTAATTTCGGCTGGTGAACCAGGGTGAAACCACCGAACCGGACGGGTGATCGTCCTTGACGTGACGCCGGACGGGTAGGACCGTTGAGCGCTATGAGGGGCGAACCCAGTTGCCCGAAGTGCGGTGGCCGGGTCAGGGCGCCCGGCCTCTTCGCCGATACGTGGCAGTGCGACGTGCACGGTGCCGTGCAGCCGCTGCAACCGGTGATCCCGCCCAGTGTCGAAGCCCTCACCGTCGTCGTGGCCCGGGCCAAGGTGCCGGTGTGGATGCCCTGGCCGCTGCCGGTCGGCTGGCTCTTCACCGGAGTCGCCTACGCGGGTGACGACCGCAGCGGAGGCCGCGCCACCGCCGTCGCCTGCTCCGGTCCCGGACCGCTGGGCGGCGTGGGGGAACTTCTGCTGGTCGCGGAGGAGCTCGGCGTCGGCCTCGGTGCCCGGTTCGCGGGGATCGACGGACCCGACCCGGGTCCGCGTATGACCGTAGACAAACCGCCCCAGGCCAAGGTGCTCGCCGCCGGTCGGCCGACCCCGCTCTGGCAGGTCGACGGTGTGCCCGAGGATCGCGCGGTCTTCGCGGGCGAGGCGCTGGGGCTGTGGCTGTGGGCCGTTGTCTGGCCCGAGTCGACCGGGCTGCTGATGTACGACGAGTTGATACTCACCGATCTGCGGGACGCGGGCTCGGAGGTGGACCTGCTGCCGTGCGGGGCGCTGTCCCCGCGGCTCCTGCTGTAGCGGCTGCGAGCCCCGCCGGCGGTGGCGGTGACCCGGGCGTTCAGCGCTGCCGTAGGGCCTCGGACCCCGCCCCGGCGACCACGGC